>JAUUYL010000093.1 GCA_030590485.1 Lentisphaerota bacterium
CTCGGTGACGACTTCATCGACGCCATCCTGCGCGGTCGCAAACCGAGGGTTGATGTCATCGATGCGCTGAATATGACAGTTCCCGGCTATTATGCGCACCTTTCCTCGATGAAGGATGGTGAAACGATGAAGATTCCGCAGTATTCACTATAATGCCTGAACTGCAAGAAACTTATCTGACCCACTAAACACATTTGAACAGTAGGCTCATAACATGCTGGTGCCAGGGACCGCTTGTATCTCGTGATCCCAGAACAGCGGCGTTAGCAGATTCGTAATTGAACCCTCAGCAGACTGTATTGGTCTTTGGAGGATTTTTTCTTTGAAAATGTTTGTGTCGTATGAACGTTCTATTAAAGTATTTCACACAAAAGGTCACTTCTTTCAGGAGCTAAAAAACACCACAATTTTCAAGTGACATCTTGTCACCATTTTGACACTACAAATGTTGATTTTGCCTATATCGAGTCCGAATAAATGTCAATTATTTGCAGTAATACAAATATTTCTTAAGAATTTTCAGTGTGATATCGGATTAAGTATACGGTGGCAAAGAAATGTATCAATCATGTAATTCTTTTTGGAATAAAAAAGAGCCGGCAGCCTTTACACGCTGTCAGCTCCTAACGGCCTCAAGTGCTTGAGCAAAATAACATTTATCGGAAATATGAAGCACTAATTATCACAAAGTCATTGAAAGAGAAATATGAATTAAAATAAACCTAACAAAGCAAACTGACGCAGGCAATCGGAGCAATGTATAATATCTTAGCCTAATCTCCTTTGTAGGTTGGAAGCTGAGAAGGTAACAGAAATCATTGTGGCCGTAGAGGGCTATTATGACGGAAAAATCGAAACAATTTCACAAACGTCTCAATTTCAACTCGACGGCGGAAATCGGCGCGGTGTTAGTTCATGTCCCGGTTGCTGCACTTCAGCCATAGCACCCAACACTCGCCATCAGGTGCTTCAAAAGATATTTTCCTGCCACCGATAATCCTACTGTTTCCTGTAGGATTCAGGGTTCCTTTCCTGGGATCGAACCACCTGGCTGCGAAGTGTGCTTCTGAAGCTTCTGACAGATCCAGGTCTATGCGTCCACCTGCGAGGGCAAAAACAAGGTAGTTGTCCTCTCCGTCAGAGAGACACCAGGTATTATCTCCGTTCTCCAGTATGATATCGTTCGGGCGCATCCCAAGCAGCGAGCTTGACAGGTATGCATTGATGAAATTGTACGTCGGCAGAATGATCTCAGCTTCCTCCGGTGCGATGTAACTGCTCGGCGGTTCCCACGGTTCTTTAGGCGGTTGGCTGTCAGGATACTGCATCCTTGCTATCATCATTGAGCCGCCACCCATGAGAAATGCCCATGCCTTTTCAAGTTGGGCCGGGTGATGCTGAATGATAGCTTTGTTAGGATACCGCAATCTGTATTCTCTGATCTGCCGGTACAGGGATTGGGGGGTAGTTCTCTTTGGCAGATCGCCGGTGTAGCGGCCCGGCACCTGTTTGCCTCCCTCTGGAGCATACAGCGTGCCATCGGCATTGTACCACCAATAGCTCAGACAAATAGCAGAGACCATCGGGCCCCTTACAGGATCTTCAAGAATGGCATCCGTCACGTTCCTGGTTGCCACAAGTCCAATCTTGACCTTCTTGCCCTTCTCCTGCTGCCATTGCCGGACGGTGTCCATCCAGAACTGCATGAATGAAAGCGGGCCGGTGTATTCCTCACCGATCAGGTGGATGACATTGGTATAGTCTCCCAGTTCATCCAGGCACTTGAAGATGTAGGTGCGATGAAGTTCGCGGCGGGTGCTGTTGCTTATATCGTAGAATGAATTTGCGGCCGGTATTGTGTCCGGCATACCAGTGTTCTGAATGCAATTGGCAGGCCGCCATGGGAAATCGACGTAATGGGCGGGATTCTCCAACAAGGCGTGTTGCATATGGAAGTTGTGGAACAGGATCGTACCCTTAGTGTCACAAAGCTCGGCAAATTCCTTCAGCCTGTCAAAGTACCATCTATTGAATGCGGTCAGATCGTACTTTGACAATCCGTCCCATGCCGTTCCCTTGCCGCTTCGTGCCCAGGGTTGTTCCAGGAAGGGGGGTGCTACGTGTCCATCTGTGCGCTTGCCGGTATCATGACCGTCACGTCTGCGGTCATACCAGAGTCCGTAGTTGTGTTCAAATCCGGGATAGCCGAACTTGAGCATGGCGTCTGTCAGTTGGGCAAGATTTTCTGTGTAGCTTGGCCCTGTTCGACCCGGTGCATTGCGACAAATGGCCGTACGAACCTTATACTGATTGATCCATCCTGCACTCTTGCGATATCCTCCCCACCATCCGTTGTGTTGGGCACATCCCCATACGACTCTTCCATCTTGAACGAACCACCCGTTCCGGATACTTAAGCCAGACTCGGCGCAGTTCGCGTCCACGCAGCAAGCCCACAGGGCCAAGTACCACACAAGAACAGCCGACAATCGTTTCATAGCGATTCCTCCATTTGCTATCGGCGTCTACTCCGCCCACATGGCGCCGTGTCCTCCTTTGAGATTCGGCCCCTTCCAGATGTCGGCGAAAGACAGTTCGGCCGTGTCCTTCGGGCGAGGTTTGTCGCGGCTGGCGGATTTTCTGAAGTGTCCCACAGCTACTACCCAATCTGAGGTTGTCGGCAGCTTAATGGTCTGAGCTTTCGCGTGCAGGTCACCGAGTTGAATTTCCGCGTACGCCTTCCTGGTATCGACCGCCACTGCCGGTTGTGGGCCGGGCATCGTGCTGAGATCAACGTGCATCGCGTCGGCGTTCTCGCGGTAGAGGACGAGTCTTTGGGAGCCCGCACTTAAGAGTATACGCGTATTGGCATCGTCGCTGAGTTCATTGGCGGGCGCCATGTCCGCCAGGAAACGGCCCTTGTCATGGAAGAAAATCGAGTACGTTTTGATCTGGTCCTTGTTGCGGAAGACCCCGCCGGGGCTCAGATCGGGGTGCGTTCCCCAGATGTTGGCTACGCCACCGGCCATGGTCGAATCGTAGAGGCCACGGCGTGTAAGTTCCTCGCTGTAATCCTTCTCGGGATAGCGACCTGTGCGTATGCGGAAGCGATCTTCCGACATGACCGGTTGGCCGGGGAGTGCCTGCAGGGCCGCCACGTATACTTCGTAGGTCGGCCTGTGGTGTTCATAGCTGCTGTAGTCGAGTCCCTTGTTCCATGCTGCGTTGCCGGTGTGGTCGGTTCCGCGGTTCGGCCCGACGGGCCGGCCTCCGAGAAAGTGCTTCCAGCCCATGTGTCGGTGCATCGAGTCTCGCCAGGCCTTGACCTGGCTTGCGTTGACCCATTCATCAAGGTCGAAACCGTAACCCATGCCCCAGCCCGGCAGCGGGCCAAGGCGTGCGGCGATATAACGCTGCAAACGCTGATCGATCGCGCCGCCAATACCGCCGGTCAGGCTTTTGGGTGTCTGCGAACGTGAATGGTCCCCCCAGGGCCAGATATGCACCAGGCCGCCGGCTTCGTGTGTTTTGGTGATCAGCAATTCCAGGGCCTCAAAGGTGCGGAGATCAGGTTCTGTCATCTTCGCTTCGACCCTGTCGCTCGCGGCGTCGAGATCGAACCATCGTCCGCCGATCACCGGGACATTGAAGCCGTTGAAGCCGTGATCCAGAATGGACTGTTCAATTGCGCGGTTCACCGGTTCCGGCTTGTCGTAAAATACGTGCGGGCTGTTGCTGCCGGTGATGTAATCCCACATGTCCAACTGCGGGACAAAGACATTCTCAGTTCCCTGCCAGCCCCATTTGCCGCCGAACTTCTTGAGGAAACCGTGCGCGTCAGCCCGTGGATTTGGCGCAATCATTACTTTGCCGGTATGCCCACGGAGATCTTCATCTTCGCTGGACGTAGTGAACGACCACACTCCGAGCTTCGTGCCGGTGAACCGGAATGCCCAGGATTTTCCGCCCACGAAGAACATCTCTGTTCGACGCTTCTCACCGCTTGCCTTGTGCGTGAACTCGACGGTCGCCTGCACGTCGAAGGCATTGCCGTTCCAGTTCGGATTAGCGAGGGTCCATTGCAGATACGGGGACCATTGCGTGCCCTGCATAGTGCCGAGGTCCGCTGCCATTGAGGACACCGGGCTAAAAACGCAAACCGCGACGATGCAGGCTGTGAACACCGAGGCGATAGTGAGTATTCGAGAGGCTTTCATATCCGTTCTCCTGGAGTCTGATGTCGCTTTGCGCAAGCCATGACCTGCTCGCTCAGCTCATTCTCGCCGGGATTTGCCATTTAACTTCATAATCGGTGCTCCGGCCCACCATAGTCACCATAATCTGGGATTTCCCATATACACTTTACTAATACACTTCTACACACCTGAAGCCCATAATATCAAAATCTCATTGAGATTGCAGCATTTTTCTGGCCGTCCCAGCGAGTTGTCTCGCAAAAGACGCCCAAAGAGTTGAACACTTACGCCAAGAAATGCCCTCCATTTTCCTGAGTTGAAAATGCCAGAATTCTTTGAAGTGTCATCTCTTTCAGGACCTGGAAAACACCCTGATTTCCAGGTGACATTATGTATCCAAAATGTCTCCATCAATGTCAAATATGAGTGTTGATGGAAGCATTAAATCTCAAATATTTGCTTAAAAAATAAAGATTATTTTATTTTTATCGGATTAAGTATCCGGATGACCGCACCATTGCTAATTCTTATCTTTCTTGAACCAACAGGACCTATTTTAGGATCAAAGAAATTCGCCGTATATTTACCGTCAGTGAATGGTAAATCCGCCGTTCGAATCTGTACAGACGGTTTGTATTCATATCCTTCGATTCCTGTAGGTGAAGAAATATAGGCGATAATTTCCTTTTTTGAAGATAAAACAAGATTATGTCCCAATGGAGATATGAAAAAGTGACCTTTAAAATCCAATTTACTGTAAGATATAATTTGATTGAAAAATCGCCTTAACAATAGAGCGTCATCTTCAAATTTGTTCCATCCATTGGGATCATAATTCAGGGGTAGTCCCGGTTTGTCTTCAGCAGGAAACCATTTTCTGTCGCCTTTTGAATAAATGTCCATTCCAATTCACTTCCGCAACCTCTCGATTGTAATTCCATAACTGCCACCCGTTGAACATCAGCAGATCGATAATGATCCCTTTGGATTGGAGATATTGGCATTGCTCACGAAAGCGTTTCCAATATCTCTTATCAAACCTGGTCAGATCAAATACCCGACTTCCCGCCCCGGTTTCCTGGAATGGAAATAATACATTTTCAAGAGAGCCACAGTTTTCATCGGTGATTCGTTCAATATGAACCCAACTACCAGGCAAATAAGCCCGGCAATGATTCATCCCGTGGGTTGCCTGCCAATCAGCCCATTTTTTATAATCAAAAGCATCTTCTGAAGCATAAAAAATGAAGTCTGACATTGAGCCGAACGATAGGAGTGGTTTTCCATTATAGGAGAAGTACGCCTGTTCAGTGCCAACTCTTTCAAGATGGAGGCCTGTTCTATGTGCAAACCGCCCAGACACGTCGCATGTCAGAAAAGATACCGAACAGATCAGTAATACAGCACAGCCAGCGAATTTCCGAGAATTTGACATTAATTCACCTCCATCAATAAGTCAGGATTGCCTAAAACCAAGATTTAACATTTGCTATTCACTCCAGTGTATTTCTCCAGACTCATCTTGCTATATTACCGGATATGTGCGAATGAACCAGCATTTTCGGTGACTCTACAACCACGGGTGTCTGTGAGAGCAGCCCAAGGATGGCTGACACTAAAACTCAATGATAAGGAGCCCGAACATGCGTAAGGCATTGTTCTGCGGCGTCGAACAAACTGGATCACAACTGCCCCGTGCCGACCTGCCATTACTGCGCAGGCTGAACGTGCAGTTCGATCCGGTAGATGTAAGCATTGCCTCGCCAGCCCTTGCTGTGAAAGAAGCGGGTCACGTGCAGCACGACATCTCCATTCTCTCGATCCTCATACGCAATGAAGTTGGAGAGTTGTATATCGGCATCTTCGTCTGGCTGCCTCGTGTCGATTTCGCTGACGGTCTCTTTGACCAACAGCATACTCCTGGGGTCGATCTCGCCAATGACGAGCGGGTACCGTGGACTGTTGCCGCGAGGATTGTCTGGCGAGATGTTGCCAAGCCAATAATAGCGTCCGCTGGAGTGTCGGAGGAGCTGCGAGCA
>JAUUYL010000029.1 GCA_030590485.1 Lentisphaerota bacterium
GATCAAACGCAAGCAGGGCACACTCCAGAGAGTAAGCGAAAGAAGATTCCATGAAGGACACATTCAGACCGTGGCAGTGCCCGATGGATGCGGCAGCTATCTTATCGACACTGTAGGGACTCCCGGCTGCTGGGAAGTGTTTTTCACCACTGGAGATCAGGACAGGATCGCAGCTGCTTCAGCTACAAGACTGGCAGACGTATTGTGTGATATCAGTTTTAACGATGGAATACCACAGGAGTTCGGCCAGCTTGAGAGAGGGTTTACAGGTGAAGAGGACCAGATTGTCGTTGTAAACGATATCGAAAAGACAAATCAGTATGTCGATGAAGGTTCAGTGCTATACCGGCCTTCAAGCGCAGGATTCTCAGACTCCATCGCCTTGGAACTACTAAACAGCGGTCATATGAGATTGTATGTTTCGAGTCAGCTTCTGAAGCTTTCCCGGTCCAGCCTCAGGGGGTTCTTGCGTGATGCATTCTCTACTCTGACGTTGGCCGCACCAGAGGAATGCCCGCGAGAATCATTGTTGCCGCGTGAAGAAGAATCAAGTGATGAAAAATTGCCGGGCGTTGTCATGCTCGATTGCTCAGGAACATCCGGACCTTACGTCGTAAGTCACGCTCTGGAGATGAAAGGTATCCCTACGCAGATAATCAAGTCTGAAGAAGAAATTTCCCTGAAAGCGCCTTGCATATTCTGCGTTTCGCTGGCAACGCAGCCGTTGGGGCTCTCCGAGGTTGGGAACCAGCTGAGTTCACTGCGTAAGACAATAGACAAGCACTGTCCCGGTTCCTTTATTATTGTTGGCGGCCCTACGGCGAAGCATGCCAAGACACTGATTACACTCTACCCGGAAATCAATATTATCCTGCGGGGAGATGGTGAAAAAGCCCTGCCCGAAGTCATCAGGATAATCGGCCAAACAAAAACAACCGACGGTTTAAGCAGAAGACAGATAACCGAACTTAAAAACATAGATGGTCTTTTTCTGCGCATTCCCGGGTTCTTCATGTTTAACAATTTAGACAAGGTGAATGCTTCGGAAGATTTTGATGTTCCCGTTATGTTCCACTACGGAACATTCAGCCTGTTTGGCAGCGGCGAGCCTATTCGCTCCAAGACGATCATAACTCCTGATTTTGCGCGAGGTTGTCCTTTTAGATGTAGTTTCTGCAGCATGGCCATGGGCTGGAAACAAAGATATGTCGATTTCGATAAATTCCAGAGATATGTATTGGGCATGCTGGCGATAGAAATACCCTTGCCTCATGGAACGGAAAACGCCATTGCCGCCGCATTACAAACTGACTCCTCGTCCACATCAGAAACCCGGGATGAGTGGTTCCCTGCAGATGTGTACGAGTTTCCGAGAGACCAGCTGGCAGAAGTTCTCCGAATACTGGACCGGGATTTGTCGGTAGATTTATCGGAAAAGGGATTGATAACGAAAGATACGCACCTTGTTGGGGACGATGTAGTCGGTGAGTTGAGTCAAACCTTTGATATCAAATATAAGGATGTCCAGAAGACCGCGAACGACATGAAGACGTATGTTCTGGATGCCCTGATATACCATCTTCCCGCAACCCTCACCCGGAGCCAGATAAACGAATGCATGGTAGTTGCCAGACGGCAATGGGTGACTGTCTTAATGGGAAAAGGCGAAAATCTATACAACCACGGTCTCGCCGATAAGATCGAAATAATGCTCGAAGACGATAACACGCTTTGTAATCGAGAATATATTGAAATATTCTGCAGGTGGATCATAGAAGCTGGCCTGCAAAATTATCTTAGATTTCATGCCGGTCAAACCAGCGTGAGCTCATTCTTGAAAAATGGCGAGCCCAACGAGGATTTCATACGCCTTCTCCGCGAAGCGGGTTGCTGCGAGGTAGAAATGGGTGTGGACGGCCTTTCTAATAACATATTGACGCAAAACGAGAAGCGGGGTTATAGATTGGCTGATGCCATAAGAGTGATCATGATGTTGAGAAAGTGGGGCATTAAAGCATGGAGCAACCGCATCTACAGTGCGCCATATGCATCAAAAACTGACGTTGTAGAGTCGCTGTTATTGGGCGCATTGGCTCCTTTAGGTTGTCGTTCTCTGGGTTGCCCTTTTATAATCACGGTGCCGGGCAGTCAATATACGAATGAACTCACAATCAATTATCCAGAGAGAGCTGCGAACAAAATAGATTTTGAACAAACATATGAAAAGAATTATGAATATGCCTGGACGCATTATCCCGAATATCTTCCCCTGGAACATTATATGCATCCCTACATGTCTGATGCAGGCGACATAATTGAAAATTTCGTGTCCGTTATTAAGATTGAGCCTATGGACAGATACATTTATGACGCAGAGCGCATGACAGGCAAGATGACACATGAGCTCGGCATACTGGATAAGTTTAAAACCGAAGATTTGGAAGATGAAATCAAAGAGGTTATATTGAGATGGCAGGCGGCCGATCAGACTGATCCCGAGTTGTCGGCGCTGGGAGAAATTATACGCATTCGACGAAACGATGGAATTGATGATTTTGTAGCTCTTCGTGAGATACTGGCAGACACATATAGTCTGGAAACCCCTAAGTCTTTTGAAGACATTCTTAAGTCCATGAGAACATGTACCGTAAATTAACTGACATCTAGGTGCCCTAGTAGCCGAAAGTTATCCCGCGTCCCTTGTCGGTTATCATATACCCATAACTTCGCAACGATAAAACGCGCTTCTTGACACTTCTTGACGCCGATCTACTTGGCTATATCGCTATTATTTGTCCGTTATTTTACGCAAAGACTACTGCGTCAAAGAGAGCGGCTATTTTATTTTCAATAACAAATGATTTCTCTTGATTCCGTTTGGGCAGACGGTAGACTTTCTTTACAAACTAACATGTAAAGGAGAGCAAGCAGATGAAAGCAATTGTAGATCAAGATACCTGTACAGGGTGCGGACTTTGTGTAGACATATCTTCAGATGTATTTCAAATGGATGATGACACGGCATCGGTCATTGTGGATGAAGTGCCGGAAGATGCCAAGGAATCCTGCACTGAAGCGGCCGAAAATTGCCCTGTCGATGCCATTTCGATTCAGGAATAGCGTCGTAGTTTCGTTTAGCAAGGATTTTAACGTAGTGATAGGTGTAGGGGTTGCTATTGTTTCATTAGATGTCTCTTGCATCTGATTAGAGGTGCTGATACCAGGATTTTTCTCCCATCTTGTATTTGTGAGTATATATGCTAATTTACTCATCAAAGATATTTGAGGGATTCATGACTTCTAAGAAACTAACTATAGCCTATTCGCCTTGCCCTAATGACACTTTCATGTTTCATGATATTGCCATGCGGAATCTCGCTCTGCCGGACTGCCAGGGTGAAATCCATATCCATGACGTCGAGACGCTGAACACAATGGCGCTGACCGAAACATTTGACGTAACCAAGCTGTCGATACATGCCTTCCTAAAGGTTCGGGATCAATACGAGATGCTCAATTCGGGCGCGGCTCTTGGATATGGCTGCGGCCCCCTGATTGTGGCGGCATCCGACATCAATAATATTTCTGAATGCGAAGTGGCCGTTCCGGGCGAACTGACAACAGCACATCTTCTCTTCCGGTTGTGGGCGCCGGAGGCAAAGAATATCGTCTTTATGCCTTTTGATAAAATCATGGGCGCTGTCAAGAACGGGGAGGTGGATGTCGGTGTCGTTATTCATGAGAGCCGCTTTACATATCAGGATATGGGCCTGCAATGCCTGACTGACTTGGGGGAATGGTGGGAGAAGAAAATGAACTTACCGTTGCCGCTGGGCTGTATTGCGGCTAGAAAATCGCTGGGTCGCGATACAATTGAGTCTTTTGATGAGATTCTAAAACAATCCATTGAGAATTCTTTAGCTGACCCCAGGAAAACGTTCAGCTATGTACGCGAATATGCCCAGGAAATAGACGAAGCTATATTCGCTAAACATATTGAGACATTTGTTAATGAGTTCAGCGTCGATATCGGAATAAAAGGTAGAGAAGCAATTGAAATGCTGAAACAGGAAGCACTTAAGGCGGAAATACTCTGATGACCGCCATACTATGCGCAACTGAAATGGAGGCGGCTCCGATAATCAAGCGGCTGAATGCACTCGAAGTCGCTGACGGTGATTTTCCGATCTACAGCTTCAGCCAGACTCCGCCCGTAATTGAAGGCTACATCATCATCAGTGGAATGGGTAAAACAAACGCAAAAAAGGCAACGGAACATATTTGTAATAGATTTGATATCAGCCAGGTCGTGAACATCGGGATTTGCGGAGCACTGCAACGCGGCCTTAAAGGTGGTGAATTATTCAGCGCGGATCAGGTATATGATGGCGACCGTCCTGAAATTGCTTCGATTGGGATTCAGGATTCCGGTCGCTGGCAGCATTTGCCGTCAATGTCTTTGCTTACTGTTGCAGAGCCTGTCCTGGATGAGGAACGAAGGGATGCGCTTGCGGGGCGGGGTGCCATAGTCGATATGGAAGGCTTTGCCGTTGCGGAAACATGCGACAAACTGAATATACCTTGCGAGTTCCTGAAAGGTGTAAGTGATCAGGCTGACGGCTCAGGCAAGGATGATATCAAAAAGAATATCAACAATGTCTCATCCAGCCTGGCGGATGTTTTTCTCGAAGGAATGAAACAGATTCCGAAGAAAAACGGGCTGGTTACAAAACTCCTGAATTTTATTAAGCTTGAGCACACCATATTTTCTTTGCCGCTATTGTTCTCAGGCGCATGGATAGGTGCCGGCGGAGCAATGCCCGAATTAAAAATTCTGATTCTTGTTTGCCTGGCCGGGGTGGGGGGACGCTCTCTAGGTATGGCTATGAATCGAATTATGGACCGCAAGATTGATGCGTTGAACGCAAGAACGGCAGGGCGGGAGTTGCCAAGTGGAAAGCTCTCCCTTCTGCAGGCTTATTCCGTGGCTACAGCCGGGTTCATTGTTTATATGATAGCTTGTAGCGGATTGGGCAGGATTTGCCTGATTCTCTCGCCCGTACCATTAATACCGCTGATCACCTATTCGCTTCTCAAACGCTTCACAAGTCTCTGTCACTATGGAATAGGGGTATGCCTCGCATTAGCACCCCTGGGGGCGCATGTGGCCGCCTCCGGCAGCCTTGACTATAATGCAGAGATATTGCTTTTGGCACTCTTTACATTTTGTTGGATCAGCGGTTATGACATTATTTATGCGCTTCAGGATATGGATTCTGATGTTGAGAATGCGGTTCACAGCATCCCCGCAGCTCTTGGTTCAACTGGCGCGCAGCTCGTGGCGGCACTTACTCATGCTGTTGCGGGCGGAGTGCTCATCTGGCTTTGGGTTCTTATCGGAAGCGGCACATTGCCGCTCATAGCGCTTCTGATAGCATTGTCTGCATTATGTCTTGGTTATTTACAATCATTACCGCTTAGTGTTAGATTTTTTCCGATGTCAGCTATTGCTGGAATTGCTGGCGCATTAATACCTCTGCTTGGAGAATTGTCATGAACCTGGTATTAGCAGTCAGCGGGGCGAGTGGTGCATGTGCCGCAAAACTACTTATGAAGAAATCGCCATGGCCGGTATCCCTTATTGCCAGCGATTGGGGGAAGGATATATATCGGAGGGAATGTTCTTCCTTCGAAGATTTTGCCGCCGATGCCGATGCCGTATTTGACAACAAGGACCTTGCTTCACCCGTTTCGTCAGGCTCGGTAGAGACTGTCGGTATGGTGATTCTGCCATGTTCCACCAACACGCTTGCACATATCGCGTGCGGTATGGCTGACAGCCTGATTACCAGAGCGGCTCATTGCCATTTAAAGGAACGTCGAAAGCTGGTGTTATGTGTCAGGGAATCGCCCTGGACAGCAATAGATTTCAGTAATGCCGAAAGATTGACGCAGGCTGGTGCAACGGTCATGCCATTGTCACCGCCTTTTTATATGACCGCCGGCCGCGACCCGGATGATGTTTCCATGACCGAACTGATGGAGTTGTTTGTCGACCGGATCCTCGCAACTCTCGGAAAGCCGCCTGAAGAAACATGGGAGACACGCGCTTGAGCTTTAAAGACCTTAGAGCTTTTCTTGATCACCTGGAGGTGCAGGGTGATCTCGCGCGCATAACCAGAGAAGTCGATCCTGTTCAGGATGTCACGATCATTCAACATCGCGTCCTTGAAGCTGGCGGCCCGGCACTTCTGTTTGAAAATGTAAAAGGCTCTCCATACAGGATGGTGACAAATCTTTTCGGGACACCGGCGCGGGTGCGGTCTCTATTTGGGAAAGATCCGGCTGAGATCGGAGAGCAAGTCGCGTCTCTTTCCGAACAGCTCATGCCTCCTTCCGGGCAGGCATTATGGAAATCCCGAAAACTTATCTGGAGCTGTCTTCAAGCAAGAATGAAGACCGTCAAGAGCGGGCCGATACTGGAAAACGTATTTACCCCGCCACAATTGGAGAAGATTCCATGCCTGACCTGCTGGCCGCTTGATGGCGGGCCGTTCTTCACTCTTCCTCTTGTGCATACTGTCGACCCGGTTAGCGGGCAGGGCAACATGGGTATTTATCGCTTGCAAAGATACGACAACAGCAGCACAGGTATGCATTGGCAGATCGAGAAGGGTGGTGGATTCCATTTTGCCAAGGCATGTGAACTTGAGCAGCCTCTACCGGTCAGTGTGTTTATAGGCGGGCCGCCCGCTTTGACGATTGCCGCTATAGCGCCGCTTCCTGAGGGTATTGATGAACGTCTGCTTGCGGCGCTTATCATGGGCAAGCCTCTGGACGTCATTTCGAGAAAAGATACAAACCACAGGATCCCGGCGTCGGCTGAGTTTGTTCTGGAAGGTTCCGTGTCGCCGAATGACACTCAGCGCGAAGGTCCGTTTGGAGATCATCTTGGCCATTATTCGCATTCCGCGGACTTTCCTGTATTCAGGGTGAATCGTATGCTGGCCCGAAAAGATGCCATTTACCCTGCCACCGTCGTAGGTAAACCGCCGCAGGAGGACTATTATATAGGAGAAGCGCTGCAGTGGTTGACATTGCCGCTATTAAAAATGATTAAGCCGGGAATTAAAGATTTATGGGCTTACCCTGAGACAGGCTTTCATCCATTGGCGGTCATGTCCGTTCGTGAACGATACAGGCATGAAGGGTTGAAGCACGCTTTCTCTGTTTTGGGTGAAGGACAACTCTCACTCACGAAAGTTCTGATAGTTGTTGATGATGATGTTGACGTACACGACTTTGAGCGGGTGGGTGATGCAATATACGACCACTTCGACCCTTCAGAAGATCTCTTTCTTATGTCGCCCATGGCGCAGGATACGCTGGATTTCACGGGGACGGCAATCAACGAAGGCAGCCGCATGATAATTTCAGCTACCCGAAAGAGCAGTTCCCCTTTGCGTAAGGAACCGCCGCCTTCGCTTTCCGATGTCGGCAATCTGCATAAAGATATTCGGGAGATAAAAACGCTTAGTAAGGCTGTTTTGGTTGTACAGGTCTCAAAGGGTGCGGATCTTAAATCTGTTCGAGAAGCTCTGTTTCGGCATTCAGCGGCATGCAAATATTTATTTCATGTATTGGTATCGGAAGATGTGCCGATGAATGATCGGCGCTTGATACTCTGGGGCTGGTTCACCAGATTTGATCCGATGAATGATATATATCCAGCCAGTAGCGAACAAAACGGAAACAGGCTCAATTTGCACGCCCCAATATCAATAGATGCAACATGGAAAGAAGGGTATCGCAGGCCGGTAGCATTCGACCCGGAACATCAGCGGCATGTTGATAAAGAATGGGATAGTTACGGTATTAGACTTCCATGAAGAACTCATTGATATATATATTGGACAGAGAGCATGAGCAGATGCTACGTTTTGCTACTTAATTATGAATAAAGAAAATACCTTCACATTCGCCTCGGTTTCTTTTGCGAATGCGGTTCCGTTTACGCATTTTCTGCAATCGGTATCCCCGACATCTCATGTTGTGTATGATCCCCCGGCGAAGCTTGCGGATCTTCTTCTGGAGGGTGCTGTTGACGCTGCACTGGTCCCTGTGTTCGACCTCTTTGCAAATCCATCGCTGAAGATGGTGGATAACATCGGGATCAGCGCCAACGGGAGCACAACCAGCACGCTGCTTAAATGCTATTGCCCCTTGCACGAGGTGGAAGAGGTAATGGAGGATAAATACTCCAGTACGTCAAACGCGCTTGCCGCTATTCTTATGCCGAAGCACTTGAACATTTCGGCGCAGATGAAGATATTTACTGAAGGCGCGGAGGTTGATGCTGAGGTCCTTATCGGTGACCGCGCACTTTGTTCTGAGCTGGCTCCGTTTGGAGATTATGATCTATCGGGCGAATGGCAGGCGATGACGGGTCTGCCGTTTGTCTTTGCGGTATGGGCATGCCGCGACGAGTGTCAGTATTCCGACGAGCTCGCCAAGATTCTGCGTGATTCTCTTGATATGGGAGAAAAGCATATTGACGAGATTGCGGACGCCCAGGCCGAACGTCTGAAATTGCCCTCGGGACAATGCCGTGAATATCTTTCAGATATTATCTGCTATCGGCTCGGCGAAGAGGAGCTAAAAGGTATGGCGTTTTTCAAAAAGATGCTTGAGAACGGCGAGGGGGAGGGCTCATGATTCCCGCAGGAAGACTTGCTCTGAAAGACGCACTGTCGCTTCTGAAAGATCATAGCAATACGGCCGAACTGATGCTCCGTTCTGAAGAATGCCGTAAGAAACTGCACGGTAATCGTGCGTATTATGTTCACAGCCTGAACATTAACCCCACCAATATCTGTGAGAATGAATGTGAACTTTGCGCTTTCTGGCGTAAATCCGATGCTCCGGATGCTTATCAGCTTGATCTTGCGCAGGCAACCGAGAAACTGACGGAAGCCAGCGAGATGAACCTGACCGACCTCCACATCGTAGGTGGGTTGATCAAAGACCTGAACCTGGAGTATTACGAGAAGTTATTGAGGTTGTCTAAGCATATTATGCCCACAACATTGGTCCAGGGTCTGACGGCTGTAGAGATCGATTATCTCGCACGCCTGGAAGGTATTCCGGTGCGTGAGGTGCTGCAGCGTCTGAAGAATGCCGGGCTTGGTGCCATTCCCGGCGGTGGCGCAGAAATATTTAATTCTGAGATTCGCCGCCGTATATGTTCAAACAAGATCAGTGGTGACGATTGGCTCGCTGTTCACGAAGAAGCGCACAATCTAGGGATACCGACAAACGCGACAATGCTGTTCGGGCATATAGAGGAGCCTGAGCACATTATTGAGCATATGGCAAAACTGCGTGAATTGCAGGATAGGACCCAGGGCTTTCGGGCGTTTATAGCATTACCTTTTCATGCGCAGGGCACAAATCTTCAGATTGAGCGTGGGCCGTCCGGGCATACGATTGCGCGGACAGTATCTCTGGCCCGTATTTTTCTTGATAATATACCCCACATCCGTCTTCTGGTTAACTATCTTGACAGAAAGCTACTGCAAGTTATGGCAAGTTGTGCTGTTGATGATATTGGGGGGACCAGTCTTGATGAGCGAATAGCGAAAGCGGCCGGAGCTTCAAACACCTGTTGTTTCTATTCAAAAGACGAGATGGAAGAGTATCTGAGGCAGCTTGATCTTGAGCCTGTTCTGGTCAACAGTATATACGAAGATAAAGCCGCAGAGCCACATGAGACGCCTGCAGCGGGTTTGAAGGTGTCGAAGAAAGAGAAGAATAAGCTGAAAAGCATTTCTGAACAAATAGAGCAGGGTGAGCGAGTGACATCAGAGCAGGCTGTTATCCTGCATGACAAAGTTTCATTTACGGAGCTCGGACGGCTTGCCGGCATACGTCGTTTTAAGCAGGTGCCGGGCGATACGGTTACGCTTGTTCTGGATCGAAACATTTCTCTTACTAATGTCTGTTTGTCCGGCTGTAAGTTTTGCGCGTTCTACGTCGAGCCTGGCTCTCCGGACGCCTTCACCCTGTCGGTTGATGAGGTTTTAGAAAAGGTTAAGGATGCTGTTAATCACGGTGCAACGCAGGTGATGATCCAGGGCGGTCTGAATCCGGATCTCGATCTTAATTTTTACGAAAGGATGTTCGTGGCGATAAAAAAGAGATTCGACATCTGGATCCATTCCCTGACAGCGACAGAGATAGTTTATCTTGCTGAAGGCGAGGGATTGTCTATTGAGGATACATTGAAGCGTCTCATTGCGGCCGGGCTTGATTCGCTGCCGGGCGGTGGGGCTGAGATTCTTGTTGATGAAGTGCGGTCGCGTGTAAGTCCGCGCAAGATCAAAGCTGACCAGTGGTTTGACGTGATGAGGGCTGCGCATGCGCTGGAACTCAAAACGACGGCTACTATGGTTTATGGGTTGGGGGAGACGACGGCTCAGCGGGTTGAGCATCTTATGCGTATTAGAGACCTTCAGGACAAGACGGGCGGTTTTACTGCTTTTATTCCATGGAGTTTTCAGCCCGGCCGCACTCAACTTGCATTAGAGAAAAGCACTGGTGTAGATTATCTCAGGGTTCTGGCCCTTGCGCGCATAGTGCTTGATAATGTTCCGCATATCCAGGGTGGCTGGGTTACGGAGGGACCAGACCTTGACCAGCTAGCCTTATCTTTTGGTGCTGATGATTTCGGAGGCATTCTGATGGAAGAGCAGGTTGTCCGCTCTACTGGCGTATCGTACGGCATAGATCTTGATGCAGCGGTATCACTTATTAAGGATACTGGTATGGATGCAGTCCAGCGTACCACTCTTTACGAGAATATTGCTACATTGTAGCGCTCAAAATGCGGGAGAATAATGGCAATCAAGCTACAACTGGTGACATTTCCCTCGTAAATTCATTGACCTCTTTTGGCTTAAATCGCCCCATATTATTAAAGTTATTAATTGCTACGAAAACAGAGAGCAGTATGAGCTATTTGCGTTGTTATGTTGAGTTGTGAAGATTGGGTTGTGTGAAAAATCTTGACTGTTTATTTGTTTTTTGAAAAGACTGGAGGGTATGGGAAATAAACAGAAAAATGTAACACCTAAGAGTGTCGTTTCACGACACACTGAATATTTGGCGTTACTGCATGCATTGCGTGATGAAGGCGAGGAATGGGTGTCGTCTTCAAGTCTGGCTGACCGCTTAAATCTTACGAGTTCAACCGTTCGGCAGGATTTGTCTTATATCAACTTTTTCGGTATCTCCAAAAAAGGTTATGAGATCGCAGGCCTTGAGAATGAGATAGCTGATGTTTTAGGGTTGAACGAAGTTAGGAATGTGGTTGTGGTGGGAGCGGGTAATCTTGGTCGGGCGTTATCGCAGCACTTGGGTTCTTCTGAAAGTGGTTTTAACGTCTGTGGTATTTTCGATGTTGATTTGCAGAAGATAGGGATGACTGTTGGTTCGCTGAAGATAATGGGCGAGGGTACCTTGCCGTCATTTGTGGCTGAAAATGCTGTTACGGTGGGTATATTGGCTGTTCCTGATTCGGCTGCACAGGATGTCGCAGATAAGCTTATTTCTTCCGGTGTAACTGGGATTTTAAATTTTACATCAGCACATATTGATCTGGCGGAGACTAATGCATCCTGCGTGGATGCTCGTATCGTTGCCTGCTTGCAGGAACTTTCGCATGCTATGATTCAAAAAAGCACAACATTTTGTAGCTGTTGAATTTCCTTAAAATACCTTCCAGAACTGCTTGACATCCCTATTCTCTATCGTTAAATTATTAACGTTTTAATTCTGCTGTGTAGATTTGTCTGCTTTATCGTAGATGTCGCTATTTCGTGGTATTTCTTCTGTTACAGTTGGTTTGTTAAATTATAGAAAGGTATTGATATGAGTGGATATTATATTCCAAGTGAAGGGCTGCAGTCTTTCGCGCAGAGTTTGATGGCAAAGATGCCTGTAGTTGCTCCTGTGGCGAAGGGGAAGAGATTTATTTTTGACCAATTAGGAGATGTAGCTGAGCTAAGGCTTGATTACGACACTACTGTGCTGCCGCCTAAGAAAGTTTTCTTTCCTCCGAAGCAGGACTTGCTCGAGTTTGATGAAGGCAAGGCGACAAGTTGTTTGGATCCGCAGGCAAAAGTTTTATTGGGTGTGCATCCGTATGATATCAAAGCCATATCGATGACGGATAAACTTTTCTCTGATAATTACGCGGATAGCAATTACCTCGCTAACAGAGAAGTGGCTGTGATTATCGGTTCAAATGTTCAGACACCATATGAGCGCGCGTTTTATGGTTCAATAGCGCAGGACTTGGAACTTGTCGGGCATGATGCTTTCTTGACGAAGATCTCGGATGGTTATGTTCTTGATGTTGTTACCGAGAAGGGTGAGAAGCTGATCGCGGATTTGGGGCTTGCGGATGCAAGTGCTGAGCAGACGAGTGAAGCTGAGGGCGTTAACGCTAAGGCTGATGAAGATTGCCCTGTGAAGCTTCCATTTGCCGCCGGTGATGTTTCGGAGAAGGTTCGCAATTCGTTTAAGAGCGAGATATGGGATGAGCTCAGCAAGGATTGTTTCTCATGCGGAAGTTGCAATTTGGTGTGTCCGACATGTTATTGCTTTGATGTGCAGGATGAGTGGGGTCTTGGTGCTTCCAATGGAAAGCGCTATCGTCGTTGGGACGGTTGCCTGAGTTCTGAGTTTTCAGAAGTATCGGTCCAGGGCGGTTCTGAGAATTTCAGGGAGAATCGCGCTGAACGTTATCGTCATCGCTTTATGCGGAAAACGGCTTATCTGAATGATAAGCTGGGCGCTCCAGCTTGCGTTGGCTGTGGAAGATGCGCGGGTGCCTGTACGGCAGATATCGCTGACCCTGTTAATACGATTACAAGAATAATGGAGAGCTAATATGTGTGATGGAAATAACAATGTAGGTCAGGACGGCAACATTTTGCTACCGAAGGAAGTTGAGGTTGTTGAAGCAAAGAAGGTGACAGCATCTGAAACGCACTTTGTTCTTAAGATGAAGAACGGAGATGCAATGGACTATAAACCGGGTCAGATCGTTGAGGCGGGTGTACTCGGGTATGGCGAGGTGCCTCTTGGGTTTGCAAGTTCACCGACTCAGACAGAAAAGACAGGAACGTTTGATCTGGTCGTCCGTGAAGTCGGGAAAGTGACCAAGGCGTTAGTTTCTTTACAGCCTGGAGACACGATGACGATGCGCGGTCCGTTGGGTAACGGATTTCCTGTTGAAGAGTTTGAAGGTAACGATGTTCTGATCGTGGCTGGTGGAATAGGTCTTTGTCCAACTCGCAGCATGATTAAGTATATTCTGGATAAGAGAGATGATTTCAAGAAATTCACGCTCTTTTTTGGATCGAGAACACCGGCAGAACAGCTTTTCGTAGAAGACCTTGATGTCTGGCGTGGTGCTGAAGATGTTGATTACAAAGAAATCGTGGATAATGCTGACGAGAACTGGAAAGGGAAGGTGGGGGTTATTACCCAGCTTTTCAAGGAGCTTGATGAGCTTAATCCTGAGACTAAGGTGATTATCTGCGGACCGCCTATAATGTATAAGTTTGTGATAGCAGAACTGAAAGGTTTTGATGTTCCAGACGAAAACATTTTTGTTGATCTTGAACGTAGGATGAAGTGTGGTGTCGGCAAATGCGGGCACTGCCAGATTAATGATAAATATGTATGTATGGATGGACCAGTATTCAGGTTCTCTGAAATTAAAGACCTTGAGGAGGCTATATAATGGCTAAAGTAAGATGTGCATGGTTTGACTTTACTAGCTGTGAAGGTTGCCAGATAGAAATGACAAATTTTGGAGCTCCTTTCTTGCAGCTTCTTGATCACGTTGAAATTGTAGAGTTCCGAGAAGTCATGAAAGAGACTACTGACGAGCCTATAGATATAGCATTTATCGAAGGTTCGTTCTCTCGTGAAGAGGACAGGGCGCGTCTTGAGAGTATCAGGGAACGCGCTGGTGTAGTTATTGCTTTTGGAGCTTGCGCTGCAACAGGCGGTATTAACGCGCTGAAGAACCACATGGATATGGACGACTATAAGAAATGTGTCTATGGCGATGATAGCAATATGCCTCATCTTGACACTCAGAAGGCTATGCCTATATCCGCAGCAATCAAAGTGGATATGGCTATCAATGGCTGCCCGATGAGTCGTGACGAGTTCGTGCGAATTGTGACGCAAGTGATTCATGGAACAGAAAAAGTTTATGTTCCGTCTTATCCTGTTTGTGTGGAATGTAAACTCAGGGAGACGGTATGCCGCTATGAGGAAGGCGACCATTGTCTTGGCCCTATAGCTCTTGCTGGTTGCGGTGCGCCATGTCCGGCTGATGGTATTCCTTGTGAGGCATGCAGAGGAATGGTTGTTGATGCGAATCAGGAATCCATGGAGAAGGTATTGCAGGAAAACGGAGGGATGTCCGAGAAACGGGCGAAGGATAAATCAAGAATGTTTACAGCTAACTTCAGGAGTGATGCTTAATGACGACTCAAAACGCGAGCATAAAAGTTAAACATGTGACCCGAGTTGAGGGTCATGGAAATATTGTTGTTGATGTGAAAAACGGGACGGTTGAGACGTGTGAATGGCGCGTCCCTGAAGCCCCGAGATTTTTCGAGGCGATGGTAAGGGGGCGTCATTATTCAGAGGTAGCCCGCATAACCAGTAGAATCTGCGGTATATGCTCTGTGGGGCACACACTGGCTTCCGTGAAAGCTACGGAAAGTGCATTGGGAATGACTGTGTCAAAGCAGACAGACCTTCTTAGGCGTTTGCTTAAGCACGGCGAGAACTTTGATTCTCATATAGTGCATGTCCTGTTTCTTGTGGCACCGGATCTTCTTGGTGCACCATCGGTTTTCCCGCTGTTAGAAACGCACCCGGATGTTGTCACTAAAGCAGTATTGCTTAAGAAGCTTGGCTGTGACTGGGCGAGCCTGATTTCTGGGCGCAGTACACATCCCACCAAAGTGGTGCCGGGTGGGTTTGCTTCGTTACCTGGTGATGCATACAACCCTCGCATGGCTGAGGACGAGCTCAAGAAATTGAAGAAGATGATTCTTGATGCGGTGCCAATGGTGACGGATATGTATGAAGTGCTTTTGAGCCTTGCGGGTAATATACCTGCGTTCACTAGAGAGACTGAATATGTCGCTCTAGTTGATGATGTTGAGTATGGTCTGTATGATGGCAAAATAAGTTGTCTGATGCCTGATGGTGCTCGTGAGACAATTGAGGTTGAGGATTACAAGAGTGTGACCAACGAATGGGTTTCGCCATTGTCCACAGCTAAGTATACGAAGCATAACATGGATAGTTATGCCGCTTGTGCTTTGGCTCGTATTAATACGAATTACGATCAACTTCATCCTGAAGCAAAGAAGATTGCTGAAGGTCTGGGATTTGCAGTTCCGTGTTTTAATCCATATATGAATTCAGTAGCTCAGTTTATTGAGGCTGTTCATTCCGCTTATATGGCCGTTGGATATATTGATGAGCTGTTGGAAATGGGTATAAAGGATGAGAAACCTGTGGAACCGACTAAATTCAGCAAGGGTGCTAGTGCAGTTGAAGTTCCCCGAGGCCTTCTGTTTCATGAATATGCTTATGATGAAGAAGGGTTATGTACGGAAGGCAATTGTATTATTCCTACAAACCAGAATCATGCTAATATTCAGCTGGATTTCGATAAGCTCGTTCCTGAGTTGTTGGAAGCTGATAAGAGTGAAGCAGAGATTGAGTTAGCGTTGGAAATGCTGGTGCGTTCTTATGATCCTTGCATTTCTTGTTCTACACATTATCTTGATGTAACTTTTAAGAAATAACACTCACAAATAATGAAAATCAGGAGCTGGGGCATGTTTGCTAAATGTGCTCCAGCTTTTTAATATTATGAAAAAATATCTTATAGGTATGGGTAATTACGCGAAGCAGGACGACAGTATAGGTTTGCGTATTGTTGAGCATATTGTCGATAACGAGCTTGATAAGGGTTTTACGGCTATTGAAGCTGGCAATGATGGACTCAGCGTCATGGGTTATTTTAATGAAGATGTTGATGAAATATTGATTGTTGATTGTGCTCTGGTCGATCTGGCGCCTGGCGATTATATCATTTTTGATATTAATGATGTAGAGTCGAAGAAGCTTGTAGGGTCGATATCAACGCATGAGGGTGATATTATGAAAGTCGTAGAGATAGCGCGAGGAGTCGGATACACCATTCCGCCCATTAAAGTTTTTGCTATTCAGCCGGAATTAATGGAAATGGAGATGGGTTTGTCATCGACCTTGGCGAGCCGATTTGACGAATATGTTGAAATGGTTATCTCTGAGATAACTGGCGAAGATGATTGATGCATGAGTTGTCTATATGTCAGAGTATCGTGGATAGTATTCTTGAAGAGCTGAGTGCCCTCGACCCCAAGCCGAAACGATTAATCAGCGCCCGAATTGTTGTGGGTGAATTTCGTCAGATCGTACCAGATTTCATGAAGGAGGCGTATAAGGCCGTTACAAAAGGCACTGATGTCGAAGGGTCTGAGTTGGAAGTCAAGACGGCGCCTATCCAGGGTAAATGCGGAGATTGTGGATGGGCTGGAGATTTGCCGATGGGCGACTTCAAATGCCAGTCATGCGGCTCGTCCGGGCTGAAGCTTGACGGCGGCATGTCGCTCTATTTGGATAATTTAGAGATTGAGAAGTGAATGTGAAGCGTGAAACTTGACCGGAGACGAAATGACTAAGGCGAATGTTAGAGTATACAAAGATCTGATGGGCGAGAATGAGAAGTGGGCAGAAGAGACCAGAAAGCTTCTGAAGGAAAAGAACATTGTGATGATTAATATCATCGGTTCGCCTGGATGCGGGAAGACGACTTTGCTGGAGGGTATGGTAGGTGAACTCGGAAAGATCTTCCGTTTCGCTGTGTTAGAGGGTGATGTGGAGACGACGGCTGATGCTGAGCGGATAGCGGCTTTGAATATTGAGGCAAGTCAGCTTCTGACAGGTGGTGCATGTCACCTTGAAGCTAAGCTGGTGCATTATGCTTTGAAGGATCTTCCTTTAGATGATCTCGATATGGTCGTCGTGGAAAATGTCGGCAATCTGGTGTGCCCGGCTGAGTTTGATATTGGGGAAAAGGCAAAGATAGCGGTGTTGAGCGTTACTGAAGGTGAGGATAAGCCGAGCAAATACCCGCTTTTGTTTCATGAAGCCGAAGCAGTCTTGTTGACAAAAATAGATTTATTGCCTCACTTGGACTTTGATATAGATCTCTGTTTAGATCATGTCAGGAAGGTGAACTCGACTGTTCCAATCTTTAAGGTGTCTGCTAAGACGGGCGAAGGTTTTGTGGAATGGATTAACTGGCTGAATGAAAATCGATAGATCAAACCGCAGTCCTCTCCTGAGGGTAGCTGGCGCTCTTCCTGATTGGGTTGAACTTCCTGCCGAGATGCCGCCAGTGATTGCGTGTGGCCCGGAGAAGGGCAACACATTTTGCCTGACCAATAGTAACCGCGCGTATGTATCGCAGGATATTGGTGACTTGCGGGATCCTTCTGTATATGACGTATATCTTGAGTCAATAGCTTGTCTGAAGGGTTTGACTGGCGTGGAACCTGCAATTGCGGTGCATGATCTCCACCCTGATTATGTGTCAACACGGTATGCTCAGGATTGTGGTGCTGAACGACTGGTTTCCGTGCAGCATCATCATGCCCATGCGGTAGCATGCATGTACGAGAATGGGCTTTCTGATCAGGTGATTGGAGTGATATTTGACGGCATGGGGCTTGGCGATGATGGTACAATATGGGGCGGTGAGTTTCTTATATGTGACCTGGGCGATTATGAGAGAAAAGGGCATTTGAAGCCATACGCGCTGCCCGGCGGTGATCAGGCAACTATGTATCCGGAGCGTATGGCCTATAGTTGTCTCACTGCAGAGTTGGGTAGGGGCAACTCGGATCTGGATTTAGTTTTGCCAGGCCTTACTAATGAGTATAAGGAGATGATGTTGCGTATTGTGGATAAGGGCGTCAATTCACCGCTGACATCCAGTGCGGGCAGGCTGTTTGATGTAGTGGCCGCAATGATTGGTTTTCAAGGTAAGATTTCATCACCGGCAGAAGCCACGATAGGCCTTCAGACTATGGCTGAGGACGGGGTTAATGATAGCTATTCCTATGAGATTAAGAAATGGCAACTTGGATTCGGGCCGATGTTCGGTGAGATTCTGGCTGATATCAATGACGGTAAGGATAAAGGGACTGTTGCTGCAATGTTCCATAATACCCTGGCGCAGGGGACGATTGATATGTGTCGCCGAATTCGTGAAGATAACGGACTGGAGGATGTAGTTCTTTCTGGCGGGGTGTTTTATAACAGTCTTTTGTCGGGTCTTATCGTTGAAGGATTGCAGAATAGCGGATTTAATGTGTATACTCATGCGCTTTTACCACCCGGTGACGTGTGCCTGTCTCTCGGGCAAGCGGTAATAGCATGTGTTAAGGAGAAATTATGTGTTTAGCAGTTCCAGCAAAGATTATGGAGATTGATGGCGTAATGGCGCTCGTTGAGGTAGACGGAGTGCGGCGTGAGGGGAATTTGACATTTGTTCCTGAAGCTAGGATTGGAGACTACGTTTTGATTCATGCCGGCTTTGCTATCCAGAAATGGGAAGAGGCGGATGTTAAGGAATTTAACGATATCATGAGTGGCATAGAGCTTCCGGATGAGGATAAAGCATGAATGTTGAGACAGTCATAGCAAATGTCCGTTCGATATCAGAGACGTTGAACAGACGCTTAGTGTTTATGGAGGTTTGCGGGACACATACAGTGTCGGCTTTCCGGACTGGGTTGAGATCTCTTCTTCCTGATAATGTGAGTCTTTTGTCCGGCCCGGGCTGTCCTGTTTGCGTGACACCTACGGGCTATTTAGATCAGGCTATCGCGATAGCGAGGCAGCCGGGCACAGTGATTGCTACGTTCGGTGATATGTTGAGAGTTCCTGGTACGGAGTCAGCTCTTGAAAAAGAGCGGGCGACGGGTGCCGACATCAGAATGGTGTACTCACCAATGGACGCATTGAATATGGCCAAGGCTGAGCCGGAGAAAACGGTTGTATTTCTTGGTGTTGGATTTGAGACCACTACCCCGACAATTGCTTGGACAATAAAGGAAGCATGCGAACAGGGCTTGAAGAATTATTATGTTCTTTCTGCTCATAAGACCATTCCGGAGGCGATGATGGCATTAGTGTCTGCTGGAGATGTCAAGTTGGACGGTTTTCTTTGTCCGGGGCATGTGAGTGTTATTACTGGATCAGAAGCGTACAAGCCTGTTTGCGCTGAATGCGGAATACCTTGTGTTGTGGCCGGGTTTGAGGCGTATGATATGGCGCGTGGTATAGAGATGCTGGGGAAGCAACAGATGGAAGGAAAAGCCGAGGTTGAGGTTGAGTATACACGGAGTGTCACGGCCGGGGGGAATGTTGAAGCACAGAAACTTTGTGTAGACGTGTTTGATAAGAGCGATACTGAATGGCGCGGATTTGGAGTCATACCGCAGAGTGGTCTTTCGATTGCCGATAAATATAATGATGTGGATGCGGCAATTAAATTTAAAGGATTGGAAGTGCCTGAGGCGGAAGATCACAGCGCTTGCAGGTGTGGTGATGTGTTGCGTGGTATATGTTTGCCGCCAGATTGTCCGATGTTCGGAAAAACTTGCACTCCGTCCGATCCTGTAGGTGCTTGCATGGTCTCGAGTGAAGGATCTTGTTCAGCATATTATAAGTATGGGCAGTAGGTGGTGGACCGGAGATGGTGGGAATATGAAGAAGAATGATATTATATTGATGGGGCATGGTGGTGGCGGCTTGATGACAGGCAACCTGATTAGAGATTTTATTCTGAAGGAGTTGGGTAATCCCATTTTGAATAGGCTTGATGACGCGGCTTGCATCGATGTTCCTGAGCAGGATCTTGTTTTTACCACAGACTCATACGTCGTTGACCCGATTTTCTTTCCCGGTGGGAATATTGGTGATTTAGCGGTTTGCGGTACGGTGAACGATCTCGTGATGCAGGGAGCTGAACCTCGTTATCTCAGTTTGGCTTTGATTATCCAGGAAGGCCTTCCTTTAAGTGATCTTAGGCGAGTCATTGAGTCCATTCGTGATATCACATTAGATGTTGGTGTGCAGGTTGTTACTGGTGACACAAAGGTTGTTGAGGGTGGTGGAAAGAGTGGCGGTTTGTATATCAATACCTCTGGCATAGGGGTTCGCATGCCCGGAGTGGATGTCTCGGTGTCCAATGCAGTGGAAGATGATGTTATTATTGTTACGGGGACCATGGGTGATCACGGCGTTGCTGTAATGAATGAGCGTGAAGGCTTGGGTCTACAGTCATCCTTAATAAGTGATACAGCTCCATTATGGGGGTTGATTAAAGGGTTGCTGGAGGATGGGGCGTTAGTACACTCACTGAGGGATCCAACGAGAGGTGGCGTGGCGGCTGCGCTTTGTGATATTGCACAATCATCATCATGCTCAATCAGAATCGATGAAAAGCTGTTGCCGATTAAAGCTGAGGTTAAGGGCGCGTGCGGGTTGCTCGGGCTGGATCCTCTGAATGTGGCAAACGAGGGTAAGGCGCTCGTTGTTTGTCCTGCAGGCAAGAAGGACGCTGTCTTGGATGTGCTTAAACGTCATGAACTGGGCCTGGACGCCTGTGTAATTGGCAGTGTTTTGTCAGATCCGGCAGGGAGAGTTGTGATGAAGACCCATGCCGGAGGAGAGCGTATCGTTGATGTTCCTGCCGGCGAGGATCTTCCTCGAATCTGCTAGTTGGCTAGTCAACTCTTTCGACGACTATTGATTCGTCTACATCATCCTTGAGTGCGCGTTCGATGCCTTGTTTGATTGTCATTGTAGCGTGAGGACATCCACCGCAAGCGCCTTTGAGACGTACTTTAACTAATGAACCGTCAATTTCAACAACTTCTAAATCGCCACCATCTGCCTGGAGCATGGGACGTATCTGTTCGAGTTTCGCTTTGATCTGTTCTTCCATGATCTTTACCTTTTTGTTTATTTTTTGTCCGAGAAACGCAATAATAATGGCATTAATACAGGGCGGATGCAAGCTTATGGAATGGTTGATGGTTAATGATTAGAGGATTTTCCTTTTGGTATTTAAAAAACAACGAACAGTGAGTTTTAAGCGAGTTCATATAGTTGTAGAGGGTCGGGTACAGGGTGTTTGTTTCAGGATGTACACTCGGGATCAGGCTGTGCGGTTGAACATTCGGGGCTGTGTACGCAATCGCCAGGATAGAACGGTCGAGATAATCGCTGAAGGTGAGGAGTCTGCTTTGTGCAAGTTAGTGCAGTGGTGTCACTCTGGGCCGTCGTACGCGACGGTGCGGAATGTCAGGCATGAGTACTCTGATGCTGTTAATGAATTCAATGATTTTACTATAACAGGCTGATTGTCAGCGCCAGCTACTGGCCGGCACTGTATGCTGCGAATATGGCTCGGTCATTATGGTTGCGTCTGACCGAGCAGTGAATATGTGCGCCACCCTTTTTTTCGTATAGGACCCAATCGAATCCTGCTGCCCAGCAGATTTTTGCGAGCTTTTCCATCGAAAAATCGTCGCATGTAAGATCGACAGCTCGGCCTTCCTTGTGTAGGGATTTAGGATTATGTATACCTGTTTCTCGGTAGGAGTCATGAACTTCAAGTGTTCCGTTGTTCTTGCAAACAAGCTCGATAACACGCCGGAGTGGAGCTTCCAGGGATTTATGGACCATATGGTCGTCTTCTGTATCGTTGGTGTCATTATCGCTTTCCCACCATACCCGGTCATCATGGACGGCTACGAGATCGTTCTCTGGTGAAAAGGTTGAGAGGTCGATAGAGCCGGAAACGCGCCCTTCTCTAAGCGGCGGCATGTTTGTGTCAAGAGGGAAACGCTTAGGTTGTTGTCGAATTTGAATATCCAGCGGGACATTGTAAGCAAGTTCCGGAATGCTCTCTGCTGGCTGATGGAGAATATCTGATCCGACAAGAAAGATGATGACGGCTGAAAAACAGCCGCCATAAAGCAATAATTTCTGTTTGAATCCCATGCCCGAGTGTCAGTTGTTGCGTGTTAAGAGTCAAGTGTTGAGTAAATAAATAGGGGTTGTGTGCTATAGGGATTCATCGACCTGTTCAAGAACATACTGCTTCTTGGGCCAGATATACCGCGCGACCAACTCTACGATTCGTGTCCCTACTGGGGTTGTAGTCTGCCGAAGGTCCTGAACATCTCTTGTCTCGGCATAGCCGAAGGCGACGCCGGAAGCGAAAGGTAGTCGGAGCGCTTTGCGCTCCACATGGTTCAATTAATCTTTGTCGACAACGCAGTATATTCCTTTTTTCTTGAGGCCGGGGACGAAGCATTTGTTGCATGAGATGCATGTGGAGGGAGAGGTGTCGCCGGATTTCCATCTGGCGGCAAGGTTTGGTTCTCGGATTAGTGGTCTTGAGAGTGAGATGCCGTCCAGGCCTGTATCGGCAACGGCGTTTTCAGCGGTTTCGAGTGACCTGAACCCACCGACTGCTATTATCTTGCAGTTAACGGCTTCTTTTATCTTTTGTGCGTATGTCAGATTGTAAGCTTCTTTTTCGGGTTTGTTGATACCTGTGCGTACTGGTGTTTTGTCGCCGGATGCGCCGGTGCCTGATGAGACTTCTATCAGGTCTATGCCAGCTTTGGAGAGAGCTTTTGCTGCGTAGAGGGCGTCGTCTATCTGTAGGCCGCCTTCGAGTTCGTCGCAGGCGTTTAGTTTGATCATTACGGGGTAATCGGGCCCTACCCGTTTTCGAATCTCGTTGTATACATCGATGGAGAATCTGGCTCTGTTTTCTATAGAGCCGCCGTAATTGTCGTCGCGTTGGTTTGTCAGGGGCGAGAGGAATTGGTTGAGTAGGTAGCCGTGTGCTCCGTGCAGCTGGACGGCATCAGCGCCCCAGTTGGCGGCGCGTTCAGCGGCATTGCCGAATGCGGTGATTACTTCTGCTATGCGTGTTTCGCTCATTGCCTCTGGCACTGAGTCGAATTGGGCTGCTTCTATGGCGGATGGAGCTTCCTGTGGGCAACCGGACACTTTGGGGTTGGCTTGGCCGCCTGCATGTACGAGCTGGATTGCGATCTTTCCGCCTGCTTCGTGTATGGCGTTGAACATTTTGCGGTAGTCGTCTTCGAAGTCGTTTGTGTGGAGCCCCATTTTTCCTGGGAGTTGTTTGCCACTTTGAACTACATATGTGTAGCCGGAGATTATGAGGCCTATGCCGCCTTCTGTCATATCGCGGTAGCATTGGATGAGCTGGTCAGTAGGTCGGCCGTCGTCGTCGCACATTCCTTCCCAGGTGGCGGAGCGGAATATTCTGTTGGGAAGTGTTAATTTGTTTATCGTGATTTCTTCAAAGATCTTTTTCATTTGAACTCCTTGTTAGTTGTGGGAGGGGATTGTAGTGTTTCGAGCTGGAGAAGAGAAGTGATGAATGATGAATATGAGAGATTTGTAGACTGCGCCGTCGGAGACGGCGCTGGGATCGGGGGATGGGAGTATAGGGCTGATAGGACCTACCACTGTCCACTGTCTTCTGTCTTACTGTCTCGCTGCTCTCCAGAGTGTAGTCGGTAGCCTGTAGTCGGAGTGCTCCGCGCTCCTGTGATTAGAAGCCGCGGAGGGCGGTGCTTTCTCGTCTTTGGAGGCCGGGGGCGGGGGTGCGTTTGAGTAGGACGTATTCCATGTTGTGGTCTTTGCAGAGTTGTCGTTTGCCTTCTGTGTGGCCGTCTTCGTTGACGGCGTATATGTCTGGTTTGATGCGTTCGAGTTCCGGCACGACATCGAGTAGTCCGTCACCTCGGTTGATTAGTGCTTCTGTGACGAATTTGATTGATTGGACCATGTAGCGTCGTTCGTCTTCCTTGAATAACGGATGTCCTTCGCCTTTGAGCTGTTCGATGTTGGCGTCGTTGCCGAGGCCGACATAGAGGTCACCGAGTTCAGATACTTCTTCGAAGAAGCGGATATGTCCGGTGTGGAGCCAGTCGTAGCATCCGGTGACGATGATTTTTTTTGTGTCAGTCCGGTTTATCTTGTTTTCGGCAAGGAGGGGAAATCCGTCAAGTTGGGTTTCTGGTATGACTTTGTAATTGATCTCTTTGATTTTGCAGAAACGGGCTTTTTCGGGTGAATGATCCTTTTCTGAGACTACCCATGTGTCGACATCGCTGGTGACGGGAAGGATGCTGGCTTCGACTACAGTGTCGACGACCTCGATTGAGTCGACGAAGCGTACGGCGTCCATGTAGTACTGTCGTTCGGGCAGGGGGAACTTTGGTGGGGCGCCGGTGAGTTTTGTGATGGCGTTATCTGACCAGAGCAGCATGTGGAGGGGGGCTTCGCGGGATACTTCTTGCAGGAGACGGATGTCGCGCGAGGATATGTTGTCGAATGCGCCTGATACTACGGTTTTGCCCATGAGCTTCTTCCTGAATTCTTGTGTTTTCCCTGAATGTGTCAGGGGCAGGTTTCTGGTATAGCATAGAGGTGGAGTCTTTCGCAACTGGAATAGGAGGCGTTCGCCAGAGTTTTGTCTTAAATACTTGCTAATGGTTTGTGGCATCATTAGACTCATTTGCCATATATCATGAGAGTAATTCTGGCAGAAAAGCCATCCGTGGCGCGCGATATTGCGAAGTGTTTGAAGGTAAATGGCAAGAAGGACGGCTATTTTCACAGGGAAGGTGTGGCTGTTACCTGGGCGTTTGGGCATATGGTGGAATTGCAGGAGCCGAGCGAGTATGAGGCGTCATGGAAGAGGTGGACTCTTGAGAGTTTGCCGATGGTTCCGGCTGAGTTTCAGGTGAAGGAGCGCAAGGATGGGTCGGCGGCGAAGCAGCTTGAGACTATCCGGAAGCTGTTTAATGAGGCGACGGAACTGATATGCGCTACTGATGCTGGACGTGAAGGTGAATTGATATTCCGCTATATCCAGCAATGGACAGGGACAGAGGATAAGCCGTTTAGCAGGCTTTGGATAAGCTCTCTGACTGATGACTCGATTCTCAAGGGGTTTAAATCGCTGCGCGATGGGCATGATTATGATCCGCTGTATCGAGCGGCGAAGTGCCGAAGCGAAGCGGACTGGATTGTAGGGCTTAACTCGACCAGGTTCTTCACCATAAAGTACGGAGCGCGAGATGAGCTGTGGAGTGTCGGCCGCGTACAGACTCCGGTGTTGGCGATGATAGTTCAGAGGGATATGGAGATTGAGCAATTCAAGTCCTCCGATTACTGGGAACTGCATACCAAGTATCGCGAAACGATCTTCAGGCATGCCCAGGGTAAGATCATGGAGCAGGAGCAGGTTGATGGTCTGCTGGAGAAAGTTGCCGGGCGCGACTTGAAGATTATTGATATTCAGGAAAGGAAGAAGAATTTTAATCCGCCGTTGCTTTATGATCTCACCGAACTGCAGAGGGACATGAATAAGCGCTGGGGGATGTCGGCTAAGCAGACGCTTAAAGCGGCTCAGGATATTTATGAGAGAAAGCATATCACGTATCCGAGAACGGATAGCCGGTATCTGACTGATGATATGAAGAAAGAACTTCCGGCTGTATTCGAGAAGCTCAAGGTGCTTAAGCCTGACGTCATAGCGAAGCTCGATTTGGCGAACCTGAATTTCAATAAGCGCATAATTGACAATAAGAAGGTCAGTGATCACCACGCTATTATACCGACGAATACGCCTCCGGCGAATTTGGGCGGTGATCATGCTAAGGTGTATGATGCGGTGGCCATGCGGTTCATAGCGGCGTTTTATCCTGTTTGTGTCAAGAGTGTGACGACGGTGAAGGCTGAATGTAATGAGGAGTTGTTCAGGGCGTCAGGAACCGTATTTGTCGAACCCGGCTGGCAGGGGCTTTTCCCGAACATGATGAAATCCAAGAAGAAGAAAATTGCTAAGGATGCGGGGGCGGATGAGGATGCGCTAGAGGATGATGATCAGATTCTCCCTTCTTTCAAAGTGGGTGAACAGGGGCCGCATGAGCCGTTTAAGAAAACTTTGTCTACAAAGCCGCCTAATGCTCTTACGGAGTCGTCACTTCTGCAGATGATGGAGACGGCGGGTAAGGTTGTTGAGGATGAAGCGATTCGGGAGGCGATGAAGGAGAAGGGGATAGGGACGCCTGCGACGAGGGCGTCGATTATTGAAGTGCTTCTGCACCGTGGTTACATCGTGCGTAAGAAGAAGAAACTGTTGAGCTCAAGTAGTGGACGGGATTTGATCAGGATTATACAGGATCCACAATTAAAGTCACCGGAGCTTACGGGTGAATGGGAATATAAGTTGAAGCAGATGGAGCAGGGTAATTATTCGCCTGATGATTTCATGGAGCACGTGATAGATCATACGAAAAGGATCATAAGTCAGACGGGGCATGTGAAACGTGGGCCTAAGCATATGGGGTCATGTCCCTGTTGTGATGGATATATCATTGAGGGTAAAAAGGGATATGGGTGTACGCGCTGGAAGGCGGGGTGTGAATATGTGATTTGGAAGGATTTGCATGGAGCGAAGATAACGCCTCCAATAATTGTGGAGTTGCTTACGAAGAGGAAAGCTGTGACGCCGCTGCGCCTGAATGTTGATGAGAAGATATTTTATGCCAAGTTGATGTTGGGGAAGGATAATGAGGTCACTTGGGATCGGGTGGGGAATAGGGCGAAGGTAAGGGATAAGGCGATATTGGGTGAATGTCCTGTTTGCGGGAGTGATATTATTGAGTCGGAAAAAGCTTATGGCTGTTTGAATTGGAAGAACGGATGTAAGTTTGTGATATGGCGTAAGATGTCTGAGCGGACGATACCCAAGGATATGGTGCGGACGTTGCTTAAGGATGGGGTTACGCCGTTCATCCAGAAGTTTAAGAGCCGGGCAGGAAAGAGATTTGACGCGCGTCTGAAGGTGGAGGAGGAGAAGGTGGTGTTTGATTTTACGCCGAATGAGCCGAAGGAGAGTGCAGGTGAGACCGGAGAGGCATCGCGCGGAGGCGCAGAGAACGCAGAGGGGGAGAAGAGGGAAGATTCACAGAAGGTAATGAAGGAAAACGAAGGGGGTGAGGGCGACGCGCCTGTGGCGCGGAATATCGAATACTGAATATCGAAGTAAATAAAGACTTGCGGGCTTCCGGTTTTGTCCAAGAAGAGCTATTTGTCGGGACAAGCTGTGGGGATTGAGAGTAAGATTAAGATGATTAATGACTAACGAGGGGATAGATATGAGGATGCAAATATTAGGAACTTTGTTGTTGACGGTTGCGGTCGTGAGCTTGGCTGGTGTGCAGACGGTAATGGCGGGAAAGAAACCGATAAGGGCGCTTATTGTTGATGGGGCACAGAAATACCATAAAAACAAGGAAACGACACCTGTGCTTAAGGAAATGCTGGAGAAGACGGGAGTCTTTACGGTTTCGGTCTCCACTGCGCCTGTGCCGGCTTCTGATGATTATAAGCCTGATTTTGCCGCCTACGACGTGATTGTGGTTAACGAAGGCTATGCCTCTAAACCTTGGTCGCGCGCAACGGAAGAGGCTTTTGAAGAGTATATCAAGAAAGGTGGTGGAATGGTGAGTTTCCATGCCGCTGATAACGCCTGGCCTAAGTGGAAAGCCTACAATGAGATGATTGCGATTGGTGGCTGGGCAGGCCGTAACGAGAAGAGCGGACCGTATCTGTACATGGACGCGGACGGCAAGGTGATACGTGACGATAAGCCTGGTAAAGGTGGTGGTCATGGCAGTCAGAAGGAATTTGAGATAACAGTGCGCGACAGGAAGCATCCTATAACAAAAGGTTTACCTGAAACGTTTCTGCATGGGCCTGATGAGATGTATTCCTTTCTGCGTGGACCGGCTGAGAATGTTACGATTCTCGCTACGGCACACTCGAGCAAGGATAACAATGGGTCAGGTCATGAAGAGCCTATGCTCATGGTGATAAGCTGGGGAAAGGGTAGGATATTTCATACGGTTCTTGGCCATAGCGTTAAGCAGATTAAGCGGGGCAGTTTTGTCACTACCTTCGTACGCGGTGCCCAATGGGCAGCTACGGGTAAAGTTAAGATTGATGTGCCAGGCGGATTTCCTGATCAAGAATGGGGAAGTCAATGATGAATAGAGAGGCTTGCAGGCTTCCGGCTCCTTTCAAATCGGGATTGATGTTTTTTGGTAAATATGTATTCTTATTCATTAGTCAATTAGCAGGAGTTGTTTATGCATAAGCGCATTTTGGTTACCGGTGGGGCGGGTTTTCTTGGGTCGCATCTTTGTGATCGGCTTATTGAAGAGGGTCATGACGTCATTTGTCTTGATAATTATTTCACTGGCAGGAAGAAGAACATCAAGCATTTGATGGACTGTCATAATTTCGAGCTTATCAGGTATGACATCACGATACCGATATTTGTTGAAGTGGATCAGATTTATAATCTGGCATGTCCGGCATCACCAGTTCATTACCAGTACAATCCTGTAAAGACTATCAAGACGAGCGTTATGGGCGCGATCAATGTGTTGGGTCTTGCTAAGAGGATTGGTGCGCGTGTTTTGCAGGCGTCGACTTCAGAGGTTTATGGAGATCCGAATATTCATCCTCAGACGGAGGATTACTGGGGCAACGTTAATCCGATTGGTATACGCTCGTGCTATGATGAGGGTAAACGAGTTGCTGAGACATTGTTCTTTGATTATCACAGGCAGAATCAGGTTGATATACGTGTGATGCGTATTTTTAACACTTATGGTCCGAGGATGCATCCTAATGATGGTCGTGTGGTGTCGAACTTTATTGTTCAGGCGCTCAAGGGTGAGGATATTACTATCTACGGAACGGGTGAGCAGACGAGATCGTTCTGTTATGTAGATGATCTTCTTGATGGCATGATGAAGCTTATGAATAAGGATGATTTTAATGGGCCGGTTAATATAGGCAACCCGGGTGAGTTTACGATCAAGGAGCTCGCGGAGCAGGTGGTTGCTATGACTGATTCAGGATCAAAGGTAGTTTATCAGGATCTGCCGTCGGACGATCCTCAGCAGCGTCAGCCGGATATCACTCTGGCAAAGGCCGAGCTCGGGTGGGAGCCTACGATAGACCTGGAGCAGGGGTTGAAGAAGACCATTGAATACTTCCGCGAGAATCTGGACTAACTGTCTTGGCGTTTCGCAATCTTATGCATCAAGGGCTGAGTTTTGACCATATCTACCCACACGAATGCCCATGACTCAATTATTATTGACAATAAGCCGCCAAATGGATAAGTTTCGCGCGTATTTCTGGTACGCCCCCATCGTCTATCGGCTAGGACGTCGGGTTCTCATCCCGGAAAGAGGGGTTCGACTCCCCTTGGGGGTGCCAGCCTTCGCCAAGGCTTCGGCTGGCTATGGCCAGATGGAGAATTGACGAAGGCTGTCCGCCGAAGCTTTAGCGAAGGAGGACTTCTACATGAACGACAAACTCTACTACGTGTACCTCATTCGCAGCATCAAATTTCCTGACCAAAAATACGTTGGCTTCACAGAGGACGTTACTGCACGGATAAAAGAGCATAACCGCGGCGGTTCCATACACGCTGGGAAATATCGCCCGTGGGAACTCATCACCTATCATGCTTTCACTGACAAGAAACATGCAAAGGCCTTTGAAAAGTACCTTAAGAGTGGTTCTGGAAGAGCGTTTGCAGCAAAGCGTCTTTGGTGAAATTACCTTAACATCCGGCTGCCAGGAGAGGATCCACCTGACCAGCTCCTTCCAGCCCGTAGTCTCAAATTGCATCTCCAGGTTATAATGCTGCAAGGCTTTCCTTTAGAAACGGCGCAGGCCCTTTCAGGTCTCTGGCAAAGTTTTCGTTCAGGCCGCGGTCATACCAGATGGTTCCTCTTATCATGGC
>JAUUYL010000100.1 GCA_030590485.1 Lentisphaerota bacterium
GTTTTATGGGTTTCTGCATTTGCCTTAGAAAGGCTACAGCATTTATCAGATGCAAATATTTAAGTTGATCACGCCGGCTCTGAAGCCGTTCGTCATTGTAACTTAGTTGTTCTGCGTAAGGATTTACGACGACCAATGGTTGTAGCAGTCGTTGGAAGTTTCTGTGCGTCTTCAGGATAGTCTGTATCTCCATGTTTCCTGACAGACCTTTAAGCGTATGCCGTTGCCGCTGAGATTTCAGGATTCGCCTGGTTTGTTCTTTGCTCTCATCAACGGAAAGCACCCAAAAACGGCTTTTTGTCTCTGCATTGATTGCCGGGTTTGTGGTGGTAATAAAGACCGCGGTGGGGCCCTCCACCTTGTTTTCCATGGTTTCCAGTCGACCTGTTGAAGGATGTCTGATTGTAGATGCAGAGGTGAGTTGTCGGGCTGATATCAAGTTTCTGATAGCGTAATCAGCATCTTTCCCGCCTTCCATCTCTTCCAGTACCATAACTTTATGTTTGAGGCTCCATTGTCTCTTGTAAAACAGGGATTTTCCAGACAAGGTCGTTAGTTTGACACAATCTTCTGGCGGGCAGAATGATGTAGCAATATCCTGTAGAGTAGATTTACCGGCTCCAGAGCTTGATAGTATGAGAATTGCCATTGCAGAGCTCATTTTTCTGCTGGTTATCCCGAGATAACACAAGAGTTTGTTGGATTCTTCGCCAATGAGACCGCACAGCTCAAAGTCCTCTAATATATGATTGATAAGATTTTTAGACTTTCCGAATGCTTCAGCGTTCTGCTTGTCTGCGCCTTCGACAGTGATCATGCCTGTGTTCTTGCAGGGTGTTTGTGTCAATGATGGTGCTCTGGATTCGCATTCCATGATGAGTTTTGAGATGTCGGCCTCTATTATGGATGGGGGTGCGTTAAACTTTAGTGATATCTCGCGTGAAAGCATCTTACGCTCCTTTGCAACGTAAAAATTTATTGTATCAATATGCATGCGATCAGCCTGTTCTACTTTCAGCGTAGCCTTTAACTTTCTGTCCGCTGATAGAAGCCCCAGGATTTGATATGTTCGAGGTCCGTAGGTGACGGTAAAGTTTGATGGATTGGCGTTTGTGTCTGTGCTCGTTGAGTCAGCTGGTCTTTTAATGGTGGATTCGAGTGGAGAAAGTGACCCTTGAACTATCTTGATCAGGGCCTCGCGGCCATCCTTAAGTAGTATTTCGTTGGGCACCACATTCTGTGGTGTTCGCAATAGAACCGAGACTCCAGAGTCTGAAATAGTGCTTTTGTCGTATGATGAGAGAACGTTGTGTTCACGCGTAACAATAACATTGAAGATACCGGATTCCTCAAGGCTGAGTCCGTCAATTATGGAATTGGTCAGAATGATTTTTGATGATCTCTTAATTATGCTGATATTCCATGCGACTTCAGGTCGATTCGGGAGCACAATGGTTCTGGCGCCTGATGGGAGTATACTCTCGATTGACGGTGTGTGGATATCAATGCCATAGATGGAAATCGTATTACCTTCGGCATCTGGTACTGGAAATACCAGACAACCAGAGAATAGCTCTTGGCCGTCCTGTGTCAGTATGCCCATTTTTTTCAGATCTTCTCGAATACCCGAATCATGAGGAAGAATGTCTGATAATTTGCCACTGCTATAACCTATGCGGTGTTTAGAGTGCAGATGAGTGTTGGTTATGCCTCTGGCTTGAAGGTATTGCTTTGCTGTGGCGGAGTTCGCGAAGTTTTTTTGGTATATGGTTGTGATGCGTTCAAGTAATGTCTGCTTTTTTGCGGTCATTATTCCGGATGAAGTTGTCATAATATTCTTCCTTTCGTGTTGTGGAGAAATAGACTATGTTGCTATCAAAATATCTATTCTGTTTGATACGATAGAATCTTAATTTTGGAAGGGTGGAAAGATATGAATAGGCGGATATGGTTCTCGATAATATTATTCGTGGTGGTCTTCTGTTGCGTCCTGTTTGTGTTAAGGCGTGGCAATGAACAGGATGTGCGTCTTGATAATGCAGACAAAGTGGTTTCAGCCCCTGAAGGGATGAATCAGAAAGATAAGCCCGTTGTTACCGCAGATGATATGGGGACAACAGAGCTGAACGTATCCGCCGAACGGAATAAGGTTGGCGAAGAACTGCTGCAACTTGAGGCAAGATATCCCAAGATAAGAATAGTGCCTGTTCCGAATACCCCGCCAACGCTCAGTGTGGTCATGGGTGTAGGGTCTGGAGAAAATTATTTTGCGCGCATTAATGAGGTAAATAGCCTGGGTGACAATCTTTCTGATGAAGATGTCCAAACGCTTTTTGCTCTGCTGAATCGTAAGGCAGGAGAGGATCCGATGGGGCCTGAGAAGCTTGATGCTATCAAAAATGACACTGTTAATGCATTAAGACGGCAGAAGTCAATCCCGGCTGATCTTGCTAACAACCTGATGGCAATGTATTACGACAAAGGTCATAATAATGTGTGGCGGGATTACTGTATTCAACACCTTGGCGGAATTTACGCTGAGGTGAGCGAAAAAGATGCGATAGCCGGGGTCTTATGGGATGGAGCTCTGGACGCCGAATCAGGGATTGCTGGAACATCTTTAATTGCTCTAGCTAATAATGCTGACGGCACATATATCAAGAAAGAGGATGTGGCCGCAAAAGCCTTTGCATTGTGTGCTGACCCGAACTGCGGTGAATTGGCAAAGATTACGGCGCTTCAGATTTGCGCAAGTTTGAATGCGCAGCAAGTTCTGCCAATTGCCAGAAATATTGCTCAAGCGGCTGACAGTATACCATTAAGAATGTCGGCTATAGCGGCAGTTGGCACCCTTGGCAATGAAAGTGACCGGGATATGCTGGAGAAATTTGCCGCTGGCCGTGATGTGCGATTGAGTAGGCCTGCACAGTCTGCCTTGGGGCGCCTGAGGAAGTAATGTCTTGCGTGGACAGTGCTGTTTGTGCGGGTTGCCGAAACGGTAAACTTGGTCTGCTACCAGATGAGCCGCCTAAATGCGAACAGGACAAGATCCGCTGGTCGGCTCGAGACTGTGTTGCCTCCGAAGTAGATGCGTTCTCTGAGCCCTCATGTGAGCGATTTGCCCAAATCTGTACGTTTGCTAGCCACTTTACCCATAGCGGATTAGTCAGTAAGCAAACAAAGTAACATGCAATGGGCATTATCCCTGAAGCACCTCGGCAATCTTTCGTCCCATTTCTGAGAGAACATATTGCCGCGATCTTCCTTTCCGGGTTGCACCGGCGGATTCTATTAATCCATACCTCTTGAATTCTCTCATGGCCCGGCTTGCCATCGATAGACTGATGCCCGGATAGTCAGTTTTCAGAGATCTTCTTGTTTCTGCGACTGTAAAGGCTGAGTTGGGTTTGCCGTTCGATAGTTTACATAGTTGAAGCAAGGCAGCTTTCCGTATAGAGCCAATTATCACAAACGAGTACAAATCCCAGTCTATATCGCCGGGGGTACGCTTTGGTTTTGGTGCGCCAAATACATGCGAGAATAGTTGGCGGCCTGACTCGGTTAACCGAAACAGATTTCCCTTGGCTGCGCTATTGATCTGCAGCACATGCTTCCGGTCTCGAAACTCACCTAAAACGCGCCGTACATCTCTCGCTGAGATTGAATCCGCTAATTTAAGAGCTAATAACCTGATTTGTGTGGATGTTAAAGGATACCCCTGTTGGAATGCAGAAAGCACGGCTGTCCGATGAGAACCGCGCCTGACCCATTTAATACCGTCTTCCATGCATTATGCACGTCGTACAGCTATAAAAGCCTTTCGCTGAGGTCAGGCGTCTTCTCATCTTTCATATTTACTCCTCCTTTTGTCGTCAAAAGCTTTAAATGTGTGCGTTTTCCAAACTGCATGGACGGGGAATTGGAAATCGCAATGATACGGCTCAAGAAGCATTTCGACAATCTGAAAGAGTCTAATGCCTGGTTTGGCCTAGCGCAGGATGAATTCCAAGAAAACAACCAACTGTCATTTAAGAAATACCTGGATGCAAAATCTGAAGTTCAAATGCAGATGACAATAATGCAAAGAACATACTGTGAGGCCGAAAATATACTTAGAAGAAGAAATCCCGACATATCACCAACCATGCGAGATCTCTTAATTGAAATTGAGGCATATATGTCCGCGAGGGTGTGAGCCAGATTACACAGGATTAGTTGCAGGATGAGAATGTTTGCTGTACCTTAAGCCGTATATGATTGCACCACTAATACTCCTTTTCCTTCTGTTGGCACTAGCTACATGGATTGGGCTCGCCGGTAAGCAAACGGTTCCTCCCGCACATGATAAGATGGGGGTGGTGTATGTCCTCTCCATATTTGTCCCCGCAATCTGTATTTTCTCTGCATGGAACGGTTGCCTGGTTTTGCGATTGATGAATGTTGATGCTTCAACAATTCTCAGGGCGATCTCATTTTTACTGCTACTCTTGCCGCTGTTCCTGCTCTTCGTCGCATATTTTCTTCTTCCTGTAATCTCATTGAGGTATCTGAATAGCAAGCCCGACTCAGATTCCGAGCTGGCAGTTCTGATTGTTGACTTGGCTAGGCAGATGAGCATTGAAATAGACTCTTTCCATTTCATTTGTTCCAAGACGTCAGGGTTCTCTCCTCATGTTTTGGGCACCGCTTGGGGTAAGCCTATCCTTGTGGTTCCTGGGGATTTCTCTGAAATGTGCAGAACAGCTTGTCATAATGATAATGATCTGACAGAAGGGTTGATGAGGCTTGTGTTATCTCATGAACTTGCGCATATGAAAAGCCGAGATCTGTTGTGGCTACCGCTCTCTTGGCTGTGGAAATATGCATTTATCCCGTGTGCTATGATTTCTCTAATACTGAAATATGCATTTGTCAGCAATGCCGATGTCCCCCTCTCGTTGATTTTGGAACCGATGACAACATTACTGGTTGCATCACTGATTGTTGTTGGATTTCTGTTAAGACTCTCTACAAATCAACTATGCTGAATGTAATCGGCTGCCTCGATAAACCTACCTCGGGCAGCTACTTCTTTGAAGGGGTGGACGTTAGCCAGCTCAATGATAATCAGCTGGCCGAGGTGAGAAACAAGAAGATAGGCTTCGTCTTCCAGGACTTTAACCTGCTGCCGCGCGCTACCGCCTTAGCCAACGTGGAGCTTCCCCTTCTCTACAGCGGCGTCCGCCGGAGACACCAGCGCGCTATCGAAGCGCTGGGGCAGGTGGGCTTAGGAAAGAGGGCCAACCATAAACCTACCGAGATGTCGGGTGGCGAGCAGCAGCGGGTAGCCATTGCCCGGGCGCTGGTCAATAATCCAGCCCTTATCCTGGCCGACGAGCCCACCGGTGAGCTTGACACCCA
>JAUUYL010000054.1 GCA_030590485.1 Lentisphaerota bacterium
AGGTCTATGAAACGATGAAGGTTTTTGATGTGGTTAAGAATCCTCGCGAGAAGATAAGAAAAGCTGACGAGCGGGTTCAGGACGAAGTTTTTGCTTTGAGGCTGGATAAAATGATAGAGACTACGGAGAGCCCTGTTGATGACGCCAAGATAGCGCCGCCACCCCTGAAAGATGTGGAGCTGACATCGATTTCAGAAAACATGGCAAAGCCGACGGTTTTCTCTGATCGAAAAGAGTGGCAGCCAAGACAGGAGATACTGGAGATCCACAATAAGATTGCGGCAGATGAGTTGGCGGTGATACCCCGGAGGCTTACGCCAAAGATTGAGCGCGTTCCCAATGCGCCTGATTATGTTGCTTCGGTTGACATGAGAAAGATGGGTAAGTCGGGGCAAGGCGCCAAGATGGGGCTATCAGGCTTTGGCCGGCCAACAGGCTCGAATATGGATCATCGTTCGATAGAAAGCGCTTACAGTTCTGCTGATAGTCAGCTCAAGGTGGGCAAGCCTAAGGATGGCAGATCGTTTTTCGAGGAAAGCCTGACTGAAATTACTGCCGTCAAGCCAATCGAGAAATATCTTTCGGCTGTGGCGTCGGTATATGCGCCGATGATAGATTTCAGGTACGGGTATTTTAAGATAGAGATTCGGAGTGCGGGTTCGGACGTCCTGCCGGTGCTGCCCAAGGATATTCTGTTTGTACAGGACAGTTCCTCGAGCATAACAGAGCAGAGGCTTTATTTTTGTCGTGATGGCTGGCGGCAGTGTTTGGGCATGTTGGGTGCTGATGATCGCTTTAATATTATAAGTTTTTCAGACAAGTCTGTCAGGTGTTTCCCCGACTGGCAGAAGAACACGAAGTCTTCGGTTGAAAAGGCAAGGGGTTTCATCTCTAATTTAAAATCCGATGGAAACACGGACATATATGCGTCGATGCAGGATGTTATGAACATCAAGAGGGACCCTTCTCGTCCAGTATTAGCTTTTGTTGTAACAGATGGAATAGCTAACACAGGTCTCACGAAAAGCTCTAATATTATTGGTGAGTTCAGTAAGCGTAACAAGGGCGCTGTCTCGGTATTCATGATGGGCACGACAAAATCGGCCAATACGTATCTTCTGGACTTGATGGGGTATAGTAATAAAGGCGGCGTGATGGAGATGTCGGGCGGGAGGTGGGGTATACCCGAAGCTATGCAGGCGGGGATGACCGGGATAAGCCGTCCTGTAATGGCGGAAGTAAAATTCAGGTTTGCGACGGGTTCGGCTACGGAAGTTTATCCTCTGCTGGCAAGCAACCTGTATCTTGATCGCCCTATGATTCTTTATGGACGTTATCACAAGAAGGGTTCAAGGGGCATTCTGTTTCAGGCAGTTGGTGACGCGAAGGATTCCAGATGTGATATGGTCTTTGATATTCCTCTGGGTAAGAACGCTCCGAAAGGTGATAAGAGCATCAGAACAGAATGGGCTAAGCAGAAGATATATCACCTGATTGGCGCGTACACACGCAATCCAAACCAGAAAACGCTCAAGCAGATCAAGACTACGGCGAAGATGTATAAGGTAGATATTCCATACGAAGGCAAGTTCTAGGTTGACACTTGAGCGTATAAGACGTAATTTTTGCAGGTATTGTTATTAATAAAAAGGGATAGAAAAGATTAAATTGGATATTGAGATGATGCGTCACAGTACGGCGCACGTTATGGCAGCTGCGGTTTGTCGGGTTTTTAAAGATGTCAAACTTGACATTGGCCCTTCGACAGGCAGTGGGTTTTATTACGATTTCGACCTTCCTGAGCGGTTATCACCTGAACACCTTCCTCAGATAGAGAATGAGATGTCGCGTATTATCTCTGAGGATTTGCCATTTGAACGTGTTGTGCTCTCCAGGGATGATGCCGAGGATATTCTCCGCAAGGCGGATCAGACCTATAAACTTGAGCGGTTGGAGGATATTCCTGAAGGCGAGGAGATATCTTTTTATAAATGCGGGGACTTTATTGACTTATGTCGGGGTCCGCATCTTGAATCCACGGGTATGATCAAGGCTTACAAGCTTGTCAGTATTGCGGGCTCATATTATCGCGGCAAGGAAACAAACCCTATGCTGCAGCGCATTTATGGGATCTCGGCGTTAAACCCCAAGGAGCTGAGGGCGGATCTTAAGCGTATTGAAGAAGCTGAAAAACGCGATCATCGTAAAATCGGCAAGGAGCTCGATCTTTTCAGTATTCAGGACGAGGTTGGTCCTGGTCTTATACATTGGCATCCTAAGGGCGCTCGAATTCGTTCAGTTATTGAGGACTTCTGGCGTGCTCAGCATTTCAGGGGTGGCTACGAGATATTGTACACGCCGCATATTGGCCGGGCAGAGCTGTGGGAGACATCCGGGCATCTCAAGTTTTATCGTGAGAACATGTACTCTCCGATGGATGTTGATGGCAGCGAGTATTTTGCCAGGCCGATGAACTGCCCGTTCCATATACAGATATACAAGACTCACAAGCGGTCATACAGAGACTTACCGTTGCGTTGGGCGGAGCTTGGCACGGTGTACCGGTATGAGAAGAGCGGCGTGCTTCATGGTCTGCTTCGTGTTCGTGGTTTTACGCAGGATGATGCGCATATCTTTTGTACTCCGGACCAGATAGAATCGGAGATTCGCCGTACAGTAAAGTTTGCTCTGGATATGCTTGGTGATTTTGGTTTTAAAGAGATATCCGCGTACTTGTCAACAAGGCCGGAGAAGGCGGTTGGTGACGAGAATCGGTGGATTCAGGCTACGGAGTCACTGGAGGCAGCGCTGAAGGCTGAATCTATTCCCTACGAGGTGGATCATGGTGGCGGTGCGTTTTATGGGCCTAAGATCGATTTAAAAATCAAGGATGCGTTGAACAGGGAATGGCAGTTGAGCACGATACAGTTTGATTTTAACCTCCCTGAGGGCTTTGACCTTACATATATCGGTGAAGACGGCAAGGAGCACAGGCCTTACATGGTTCACAGGGCATTGCTTGGGAGTCTGGAACGCTTTTTTGGAATACTTGTAGAGCATTATGCGGGAGCGTTTCCGCTATGGCTGGCGCCTGAGCAGGTGCGCATACTTCCATTGACGGAGAAAGAACTTGATTACGCCAAATCGGTTGAAGAGAATCTTCGTGAGCGAGATATCAGGGTGACGGTTGATGGTAAATCGGAGAAGGTTGGTGCAAAGATAAGACGTGCTCAGCTTGAAAAGATTCCGTACATGTTGATATTAGGGCCGAAGGAAAAGGAAGAAAATGTTGTTTCGGTCCGTTGCCGGATAAATGGGGACAAAGGGGTGATTACTTTAGATGATTTGGCCTTGTCTTTGGCTGAAGAGGTGAGAAATAAAACAATAACAAGTAAGAAGGAGGACTGATTATTCGCTCGTTTGTCAGAGTAAATCTTAAGATTAGAGTGCCAAATGTTAGATGCGTTAGGGCTGATGGTGAGATGGCAGGGGTAATGCCAACCAGAGATGCATTCAAGATGGCGCAGGAGCAGGGGCTGGACTTGGTTGAGATATCACCAAATGCTGACCCACCAGTTTGTCGAATCATGGATTTCGGTAAGTTCAGGTATGATGAAGGCATCAAGCGTAAGGCGTCCAGGAAGCAGGCGCGCACACACAACAGGTCGCTCAAAGAAATAAAGTTTCATGTTAATGTTGCGGATCATGACTATGAGACAAAGGTCAATCATGCCCGTAAGTTTTTGGAAAAAGGACACAAGGTTAAATTGTCTTTGCAGTTCCGCGGGCGTGAGAATGCGCATAGGGATCTTGGAATGGAATTGATGAAAAGGGTTGTTCTGTCGCTTGAAGATATCAGCGTAGTTGATTCGCCGCCAAGAATCGTGGGAAGGTCAATCATTGCAATGGTAGGCTCCAAATCACGCAAATAGACGGAATTTTTTAATTTATTGTAGAAAAAGCTGGACGTGAGCTAATCAATAATGTAGTTTACGGCTCTTTTCTAGGGAAAGCTGTATATTGGGTACGGCAAAAAAGGTGTAAAGATGCCGAAAAAGAAGACAAATAAAGCTGCGGCGAAGAGATTTAAGAAGACTGCTACTGGAAAGATCAAGTATTCCAAGGCGGGCTCTGGTCATCTTCTGTCAAGTAAATCGAGAAAGCGCAAAAGAAATTTGCGTGGTGGTAGTATTTTGAGCAAGCCAGAGTGCAAGCGGATCACAGGAATGCTTGCAGGCTAAATGAATGGGGAAAGCTAATGCCAAGAGCAACTAATGCACCGGCTTCACGCCGGAGAAGAAAACGTACATTGGAGCGCGCCAAGGGCTTCAGAGGTTCACGGAGCAAGCTGTTTCGTACGGCCACGGAAGCTGTTGATCGTGCCATGTGCATGGCGACTGATCACCGTAAAGTGAAGAAGCGCGACTATCGTTCGCTGTGGATTGCCAGAATATCGGCTGCTTGTCGTATTAATGGTATTTCGTACAGTAGATTTGTTGAAGGTTTAACGAAGGCAAATGTGGACCTGAACAGGAAAATGCTCTCGGAAATCGCTATTCGCGATCCTGAGGGCTTTAAGTTTATAGTTGAGCAGGCTAAGAGTGGTCTCGCGTAAACTTTAATTTGCGTCTTTGATGGCCATCTCGAATAAAGAGATGGTCATTTTTTTTTGATATGAATCTTTCTGAACTTAAAACTATGATGGACGAAGCGGTTGTCGAAGCCAATGCGGCGATGACCAATGAAGATCTTGAGGCTGTACGCATCAAGTATCTTGGCAGAAAAGGTGTTCTGCCTGCAGTCATGAAGGAATTAAGGTCGCTCGAACCTTCGGAGCGGGCGGATGTTGGCAAGACTGCCAATGAATTCAAGCAGACATTGAATAAGCTTCTCGACGAGAAGGGGCGGAAGGATAATGAGGGGTCGGCTGCAGGGGAAGGGTTTGACTGTACGTTGCCCGGAAGATGGCATAGGCTTGGCACGATTCATCCTGTTTCGGCTGTAATTGAGCAGACTGTAAGTATTTTCAGGTCGCTTGGTTTTACCGTGTCAGACGGGCCGGATATTGAGACCAGATACCGGAATTATACGGCTTTAAATACGCCTGAGCATCATCCGTCGATGGATGAACAGGACACGTTCTGGATAGGCGAAGACGATCTTCTTTTGCGTACACAGACATCACCCGTGCAAATAAGGGCGATGGAAAGCTGTCAGCCTCCAATACGAATTGTAACACCCGGGCGCTGTTACCGCCGTGATACGACAGATGCTACGCATAGCGCTAATTTCCACCAGATCGAAGGTCTGTATGTCGACAGGAAGGTTTCGTTGTCTGATCTGAAAGGTGTTTTAGCGTATTTTGCTAAGGAGCTGATGGGCGAGGATGTATCAATAAGGTTCAGGCCGCATTTCTTCCCGTTCACTGAGCCTAGTGTGGAATGTGATTTTTCATGTCACGTATGTAAGGGCAGTGGATGCCGTGTATGCAAGAACAGCGGCTGGATAGAGATTGCAGGTGCCGGCATGGTCGACCCGAGAGTTTTTGAGAAGGTGGGCTATGATACGGAGAAATATACAGGTTATGCTTTCGGCATGGGGATAGAGCGTCTCGTCATGGTTAAATACGGTGTCAGTGATATCAGGATGTTATATGATAACGATTTAAGATTTCTGAAGCAGGTGGGGCGATGAAAGTACCGATCAGTTGGCTGAAAGAATATGTGGATTTTGATGCTACTGCGGAGGAGCTTGGTGACAGGTTGACTTTTTCAGGTATGGAGCTGGAATCTATTAAGACGGTTGGTTCTGATTATGAGGGGATCGTTGTCGCTGAGGTGTTGGAAGTCGTCGCACATCCTGGCGCTGACAGGTTGAAATTATGTCGCGTAAACAATGGCAAGGAAGAGCTTTCTATTGTTTGCGGTGCTACTAACTATGTTGTTGGTGACAAGGTGCCGCTTGCGGGTGTTGGGTGCAGGCTTCCTGACGGCACAAAGATCAAGAAATCCAAGATTCGTGGTGAAGTCTCATACGGCATGATGTGCAGCGAGACGGAGCTGGAGCTTTCGGATGATCATGAGGGTCTGATGATTCTTGATAGGGCTCTTGAGCCCGGGGTTCCGTTTTCAGAGGTTGTTGGTCCGCCTGAAACGGTGTTGGATCTTGAGATCACATGGAACAGGGCTGACTGTCACAGTATTATGGGTGTTGCCCGTGAGGTTGCTGCTCTGTATGGGTTCAATGTCAAGACACCGGAGTTTGATGTAACAGAGAGTGATGAGCTGATAGAAGACAGTGCGGTAGTGTTGCTTGATGATGCTGAAGGCTGTCCGCGCTATACCGCCCGTGTCATTTCGGGCATCAAGCTTGCTCCGAGCCCCATGTGGATGCAGAGAAGACTGTCTTTGTGCGGTATAAGGCCTGTTAACAACGTGGTTGATATTACAAACTATGTTTTATTGGAATGCGGTCAGCCTCTTCACGCTTTTGATTACAAGACGCTTGTTAAGGATGATATGGCTCGAGTGGTTGTTCGCCGGGCGCGCAAGGGTGAGAAGATTTCTACTCTTGATGGGGTTGAGCGTGATGTTAACAGCAACATGCTTATGATAGCTGATTCGGAGAAGCCTGTTGCCGTGGCTGGTGTAATGGGAGGAGAAGGCAGTGAGATTTATGATTCTACCGACAAGGTGCTTCTCGAAAGTGCATATTTCCGTCCGTCTGACATAAAGAAGACATCTACTGAGCTTGGGCTGTCGACAGAATCATCATATCGTTTTGAACGCGGTGTTGATATTGAAACTGTGGCCTGGGCAAGTGCCAGGGCTGCGTCGTTAATGAATCAATTGACAGGGGCCGTTGCCTGCAAGGGTATGATTGACAAGTATCCTTCAGTGGCTGAGCCTGTTGTTATCAAGTTCCGGCCTCAGCGTGCTCGTGATCTTATCGGTGTTGACGTATCTGACGACGAGATGTTTTCTATTCTTGAGTCTTTAAAAATCAAGACTGTCGGGCACGAGAACGATGCGGTTCTTGTTGAGGCACCGGTGTTCAGGCATGACTTGCAGATTGAAGCCGACATCATAGAGGAAATTGCCAGGATATATGGCTTGGACAAGATACCGTTGGTTGTGCCTAAGGCAATGATAGTTCCTGATGCAGATGACTCTGAGTTCAGGGCCTTGAAGGTTTGTCGCGAAACGGTGGCGGCATTGGGTTGTTCTGAAATAATGCATTATAGTTTTTTGTCCGCAGCCTCGCTGGATGTATTTGATAAGGATGATGGAAACCGGGTGGTGTTGCCTAATCCTGTAAGTGAGGAGTATGCCGTGTTGAGAAACTCGCTTATGCCTCAGATGGGTGAGGCGTTGGCAGGCAATCTGTCGCGTCAGGTGGAATGTGCCAGCTTATTTGAAATTGGCAGAGTGTTCTTGAAGGGCAAAGGCGGAGAGATACATGAGGAAGATCGTTTATGCGTGGGGCTGATGGGTGATGTCGGTGGCGCTATGGAGATCGGTCGAGACAGCGATGTTTCTCATGAAAACATGTTTCTGTGGATGAAGGGTTTGATTGAACGGCTGTGCGGCAGTTTTTGGGCGGGTGAGATGAGTTTCAGCAAGACTTCCACTCCGTATTTTGAAGATGGATGTGCTCTTTCAATAAGCATAGGTGACGATGAAAGTGGTGTTATAGGCCTATTAAGCAGTGAAATTCGCGCTGAATGGCGTATGTCAGGACCTGTAGCCATAGCCGAAATAAATGTTAAAAAGCTTCTGAAAGGGGTGTTTGATATACCTGAGCTGAAGGCTGTGCCGGCGTTTCCGGCCATAGCACGCGACATGGCACTTCTTGTTGCGCAAAGTGTTACACACGAGCAGGTTATGGATGTGATTCGCAAATCAGCCCCGTCTGAGTTGACAGACGTTAGATTGTTTGATATATATACTGGTGAAGGTATAGGGGATGGCAAGAGAAGTCTTGCTTATTCTCTAGTGTATCGTTCTTTAGAGCGGACGTTAACGGATGAAGATGCCAATGGGTATCATGAATCGATCAAGTCGGCTTTAAAGAAAAAATTGAACGTTGAAATTAGATAATAAGATTATAGGCGGACATGCCTGAGTTTGTTTTTGATGAATATTGGAACATTGAATATACTTTTGCTGCCGGTCATTGTATTGGCCTTAAGCAAATTAATGAGTTGCAGGGAAATTGTGGAATGGCCGAAAACTGATATAGGGAGGCTATTGTTCTTCTGTGACATACGACTGAGCAATCACTGTTCTTTAATAACAAACCATTGTGGTGTTTTTTTATAAGAAACACCCTGCTGTGTTCGCCAACAGGCAAATTTCTCGAGCCTACTTATATGTTTCGGGAGCTTGAATACGAAATGGATGTGATACCCCTCGGGGAACATTGAAGTTTCGGCTAGAGCACCCACCTCACTTGTGAGGTTTTGAGATTGTCGCCTTTACGATCTTAGCGGGGTGTTTTTTTTATGGACCTGTTTAATCAGGCTGTTGAAGAGAAGGTGGCGCAACCGCTGGCTTACAGGATGCGTCCACGTGTCTTGGATGAGATTGCTGGTCAAGATCATGTGTTGGGTCCGGGCCGACTCTTGCGCAGGGCTGTCGAGGCGGACAGGTTGAGCAGTGTGATTCTTTATGGCCCGCCCGGTTGTGGCAAAACGTCACTTGGCGAAGTGGTAGCCAGGGTGACGGAGCGCAATTTCGAATATTCCAGCGGTGTTACAGCGAATGTTTCGATGCTTCGTGATGTAATCAAGAAAGCTGATCTTCTAAGGCGGACTGAAGGCCGCGAGACAATACTCTTTATCGACGAGATACATCGTTTCAATAAATCACAGCAGGATGTTCTTCTTCCGCATGTTGAGAACGGGGTTGTGACGCTTATCGGGGCTACGACGCATAACCCGATGATATTCATCAACAGTGCCTTGACCTCGCGTTCTTTGGTCTTTGAGCTGATGTCGCTTTCCGAAGAGACGATTGTTGCTCTGCTTGAAAATGCGATAAGTGATGAGCGGGGACTGTCTGCATATGATGTTTCTGTTGACGGCGATGCTTTGGTTCACATCGCGAGGGTGTGTGCGGGGGATGCACGACGCGCGTTGAATGCACTTGAAATAGCCGTTTGTACAACCCCTGCCGGCGAGGATGGTGTTATTCGCGTGACTTGCGAGGTAGCGGAAGATTCAATACAAAAAAAGATGGTTAATTATGACAAGGACGAGGATGGCCATTACGACACTATTTCTGCTTTTATCAAGAGCGTCAGGGGATCTGATCCGCATGCAGCGGTCTATTGGCTTGCAAAGATGCTTTATGCCGGCGAGGACCCCAGATTCATCGCGCGTCGTCTTATTATACTGGCATCGGAAGATATCGGAAATGCCGATCCGCGTGGCTTGACTACAGCTGTGGCGGCGATGCGCGCGGTTGAATTCGTAGGTATGCCGGAGGCCAGGATAATTCTGTCTCAGGCAACAACGTATCTGGCGACAGCTCCCAAAAGCAATGCATCCTACAAGGCTATTAATTCAGCTGAGAGTGAGGTGAAAAATGGGCGCTCACTGAAAGTTCCGGAGCACCTTAAGAATGTTCACGTCAAGGCGGTAGATAAGACGCATGACGATTATGTCTATCCTCATGATTTTAATGATCATCATGTTGAACAGGAATATATTCCCACGGACAGTCGGTATTATATGCCTGACGGACAGGGCTATGAAGATATCATCAGAAAACGTATGAAAGGCTGGGGAAGACTGTAGGGAATGGTTGATGGTTAATGGTTAATGGTGATAGATGGATAAGGGTGAGTTAAGAGATTTTATAACGAAGGAGCGTGCCGGGTTTACCGAGGAGTGGTTAGCTGAGGCGAGCGGTGCTGTCTTGGCAAATTTAGTTGTTCAGTCTGCGTTTGTGGATGCTTTGGTTGTGGCTTGTTATCTGGATGTCGGGGCGGAGGTAAAGACTTTTGGAATCATGGAGCGGTGTAGGGTAGATGGCAAGAGTATCTGTGTTCCTGCTTATGATAATGTGATGAAAATTTACAGAATGGCACATATGGACGCCAATACGGAACTAACGAGAGGGCAGATGAATATTAATGAGCCGTCTGACCCTGTCTGGATGGACGCTGGGGATGTGGATCTGTTTCTTGTGCCCGGGTTGGCTTTTGACGATAAGGGTGGAAGGGTAGGCTATGGCGGCGGTTGTTATGACCGTATTATGAGTGGGGCCGGCGGTGTGAAGGCAGCGCTCACATTTGATTTTCAGGTGTTCGAGCAGGTGCCCGTGGAAGAACACGATATTTTACTAAACATGATAATAACAGAAACAAGAATAATCACGGTCAGCTGATCGTGTTGAAAGGGGTGGGTTATGAATGATGGCGTCATCGGAATTATAATAGGTGTGATATGTGCTGTTTTGGGATACACAATTCGTTTTGTTGTCGGAAACTATAAGGCTGAAACGAGTGAGAATAGGGCCAAGGAAATACTGAAGGATGCTAAGCGCAATCAAAAATCATTGCAGAAGGAATCTGAAGTGCATGCGAAGGCGGAAGTTCTTAAGGCGAAGGAAGAGTTTGAGCTGAGCATAAAGGTAAAAAGGGATGAGATGAAGGCTTTGGAGGAGCGCATTGGCCAGCGTGAGATCAATCTGGATCGTAAAGTCACCATGTTGGATAAGAAGGAGAGCACTCTTGATCGGAAGCTGGACGAGATAGATGAGAAGGACGCTAAGCTTGAGCAGGAGCGTGAAGAGCTTGAGGAGGCAACCAAGCAGGCAATACAGAAACTTCAGGTGATATCGGGGATGACTCGCGATGAGGCACGTGCTTCTCTGATGAAGCAGCTTGAGGAGGAGGTTCATAACGAGGCGGGAGGCTTGATCAGGAGGATGCAGGAGCACGCTAAGGAGACCGCGGAGCGGCAAAGTCAGAAGATTGTGGCGACCGCCATACAGAAGTATTCCTCATCGCACGCGACTGAATTGATGACTAGCACGGTAGCGCTCCCGAATGATGACATGAAGGGTCGCATCATTGGGCGCGAGGGACGCAACATCCGTTCGCTTGAGGCTGTCACTGGCGTTAATATTCTAATTGATGACACTCCGGAGGCTGTTGTCATCTCAGGCTTTGATCCTATCAGGCGAGAGATAGCCAGGCAGGCGCTTGAGGCTTTGATTTCCGATGGGAGAATCCATCCGGCAAGGATCGAGGAAGTGGTTGCGAAAGCTGAGGAAAATATGGAGGAGACCATAAGGACTGCCGGGGAGGAAGCTGAATATCAGACGGGTGTTCAGGGTGTTGAGCCTGAATTGACACGTATGCTCGGCCGTTTGAAATTCAGGACGAGTTTTACGCAAAACGTTTTGCAGCATTCCATTGAAGTTTCGCAGTTGCTCGGTGTTATGGCCGGCGAGCTGGGTCTGGATGTGAGCCTGGCGAAGCGCATCGGATTGTTTCATGATATTGGGAAGGCGCTTGATCATGAGGTTGAAGGGGGGCATGCTGTGATAGGTGCGGATCTTCTTAAACGCTTGAACGAGGCTCCTGTAACGGTAAACGCCGTTGCGGCGCATCATGAGGAGGTTGAGGCCGAGAGTGTGTATGCGATTTTAGCCTCGGCGGCTGATGCAATATCATGTTCGCGTCTTGGCGCTCGATCAGAGACGACTAACATTTACATAAAACGTCTTGAACAGTTGGAGGCGTTGGCTAATGATTTTGATGGTGTGCAGAAGAGCTATGCTATACACGCGGGTCGTGAGGTGAGGGTTATAGTGAATCCCGAGAACATGGATGACAATAAGGCTCAAGTGCTGGCTCGTGATATCAGCGGCAAGATAGAGAGTGACTTACAGTATCCTGGTCAAATCAGGGTTGTTGTTATAAGGGAAACCAGAAGCGTTGAATACGCAAGGTAAGGAACGAGATATGAAGATATTGATGGTTGGGGATATTGTGGGGTCGCCGGGCCGGCGGATGTTCAAAGAGGTCGTGGCGAGATTCAAGGCATCTGGAGAGGTTGATTTTGTTGTCGCCAATGCCGAGAATTCTGCTGCGGGCAGGGGTTTGACGGGGGCCTTGGCTGAGGAACTCTTCGATGCCGGCGCGGATGTGTTGACGATGGGTGATCATATATGGGATCAGAAAACGTTGCGTCCTTATCTTGAGACTGAGAAGCGTGTCGTACGACCTCTCAACCTTCCCTCTGAGGTGCCTGGCCGCGGTTATGTGAGTATTGAGAGCGCGTTCGGTAAAGTAACGGTCATTAATCTTATTGGACGGGTTTTCATGAAACCGTATGAATGTCCATTTAAAGCGGTTGATGCATTATTGAAGAAGATTGATACTGGAAATATTGTGATAGTAGATATTCATGCTGAAGCGACCTCGGAGAAGATTGTCATGGGCCGTTATCTTGATGGACGTGCGAGCATTGTTGTCGGTACGCACACGCATGTTCAGACTTCTGACGAGGCTATCTTGCCGGGCGGAACGGCGTATCTTACTGATTTGGGAATGACGGGCCCAAGTGGTGGAAGCCTTGGCCGGGACTTGGATCAGGTTGTCGACATCTTTCTTACAGGGTTGCCGTCACCGTTTAAGGTTGCCAAGGGTCCGGCGGTTCTGGAAGGTCTGATTGTTGATGTTGATCGAGAGACAGGCAAAGCTAAATCTATTAAGCGCATTAGAGAACAAAGTGAAGTTGATGCGTGATGAGCGAAGAAAAGAAAATCTACAAAGTCAGTGAGGTCACGCGACTGATCCGGCAGGCACTTGAGAGGACGTTTGGTGCGGTCTGGCTTGAGGGTGAGCTGTCAAATGTGAGTAGGCCGTCATCTGGCCATTATTATCTGACTATCAAGGATGAATCCTCGCAGATTAGTGGAGTCTTGTTTCGGGGGAATCAGCGTGATCTTAAATTCAAACCGGTGGACGGTTTGATGGTTAGGGTGTTTGGCGAGATCAGTGTTTACGAGCCACGAGGAACTTATCAGATAATAATCCGCAGTATGGAGGAGGCGGGGCAAGGTGCTCTTCAGCAGCAGTTTGAGAAGCTTAAGGAAAAGCTTCTGAAGGAAGGTTTATTTGCTGCCGAACAAAAAAAGAAGTTACCGCTGTTGCCCAGGCATGTGGGCGTGGTTACATCCAGGACGGGTGCTGCTGTTCGGGACATATTAAACGTCATCAACAGGCGTTTTCCAAATCTTCATGTTGTCATAGCACCGGTTAAGGTTCAGGGCGAAGGGGCGGCACGAGAGATTGCCGATGCGATTGACATGCTTAATGAGCGTGGCGGGTTGGATGTGATGATCATTGGGCGCGGTGGCGGCAGTCTTGAGGACTTGTGGTGTTTCAATGAGGAGATTGTTGCGCGTGCAATAGCCCGTTCGGTAATTCCTGTCATTTCGGCTGTTGGTCATGAGATAGACTATACGATAAGCGATTTTACTGCTGACTTACGTGCGCCAACACCATCGGCGGCTGCAGAGCTGGTGGTTGGTTGCAAGGAAGCTTTCGAGGAAGACCTGCGAAGGCATGGTGTGGCGCTTGTTCGGGCTCTTCGCGAGACGGTTCTTGTGATGCGAAATCGGCTTCTTGCCGTTAGCGGAAGTTATATATTTTCTGAGCCGCGTAATATGGTTAAGCAGTATCTCCAGCGATTGGACAGTGCGATGCTGAGAATGCAGCATTCTGTTGAAATGTCGGTACAGGGCCGTCGTCGTGATTTGCAGAGAATATCAGATCAGTTGAAAGCGTTCAACCCCACGGCTGTATTAAGCAGGGGATATAGCATTACTATGAATGAAGCCGGAGAGGTAGTGCGTTCTGTTGGAGATGTTAAGGTAGGGGATGTTGTGGTGACGCGGGTGGATGATGGAAAGTTTGAGTCGGAGATTTCTAAATTGAAAAGTTGAAATGTGATATCAGGCTGAACGAGCCTGAGGGAGGCCGAGTGATATGGTTGATAATAAAGATACGGAGCAGGGTTTTGAAAAGTCTGTTGCCAGACTGGAAAAGATCGTAGCGGAGATGGAAAGCGGCGATCTGGACTTGGATAAGATGATCAAGAGATTCGAAGAAGGTCAGAAGCTGATTAAAGTTTGCAGTAAAAAGCTTAATGAGGTTGAAAAGAAGGTCGAGGTCCTTGTGAAGAAAGGCGAAACGATTGTTTCGGAAGACCTTGACCCTGAAAGTTGATGAAACCTCTTATGCTTTTATTATATTGTCTGCGGGCTTGCATGCGCCACGTGTGTCTACAACAAGAGTTATCTTAGAGGCCAGATCATCGTGGTCAACGCAGTCATGTGATGTTGATATTATAGCCACGTCGTAGTTGTTTTTCTCTATATCTTCCAGCGCAATACTTTTGATGCCGGCAAACTGAGGGTGTTCGCGTGTAGGCTGAACGACAGGGCAGTAGGGGTCAAAATAATCGACCTTGGCGCCTAGAGCATCAAGACGTTCCCACAGTTCATATGTTGGGCTTTCGCGGTCATCGTCGACGTTCTTTTTGTACGCCAGCCCTACGATCAGGACTTTGCTGTCTTTGATGGACTTTTTGATATCGTTCATCGCCAGAAGGGTTTTCTGCATTACGTAGTTCGGCATGGATGTGTTGATCTCGCCGGCCAGCTCTATAAACTTTGTTTGCAGTCCGTACTCCTTGGCTTTCCACGAGAGGTAGAAGGGGTCGATAGGTATGCAATGTCCGCCCAGGCCGGGGCCGGGGTAGAATGGCATGAATCCGAAAGGTTTAGTGCTTGCGGCATCAATTACTTCCCATATATCGATGTCCATTTCCGAGAAGACCATTTTAAGTTCATTGACGAGTGCTATGTTGATGCAGCGGAAGATATTCTCAGTGAGCTTCGTGGCTTCTGCTGTGCGGCAGTTGGATACGGATACAGTCTCGCATATAACGGTGTCGTACAGGATGCATGCTACTTCGAGTGAGTCAGGATTGATGCCGCCCACAACCTTTGGGATCTTTTTTGTGCCGAAGTCTTTGTTGTTAGGGTCTTCGCGTTCCGGAGAGTACGCGATGAAGAAGTCTGTTCCAGCGGTCATTTCTGACCTTCCTTCAAGAATTGGCTGAAGAACTTCTTCTGTTGTGCCTGGGTATGTCGTGGATTCAAGGATTATGATCTGGTCGGGGCATATGAATTTCCCCATTTTCTCTGCAGTGTCGATTATGTAGCTCAAGTCGGGGTCGCGGTGTTTTGTAAGAGGCGTGGGTACACAGATAAGCAATGCATCGCACTCGGCTATTCTGCTGAAGTTAGTTGTGGCATCGGCCAATATTTCTTTTTTCTTTTCGTCTTTGGTGCAGAACAGGGCGTGGATCTCTTTTGCTTCGATATGCTTGATATATGACTCGCCTTTTTTGAGAGACTTTATTTTGCTTTCGTCGATATCTATGCCGAGAACGTGGAAAGATGCTTTTCCGAATTCAATAAGTAATGGCAGGCCAACGTATCCGAGGCCTATGATTCCAATAGTGGCCTCGCGAGTCTTTATTTTTTCGATGAGTTGTTTTTTCATGCTTTGCTTAAACGCCTTTATATTTACGGTACCATTGAATGAATTGAGGTATGCCTTCTGAAATTGGTGTTTTGGGTTCGAATTGCAGTTTCTCCCGGGCGCGTGAGATGTCTGCGTAGGTGGCGGGGACGTCTCCTGCCTGCATGGGAAGCATTTTCATGATTGGTTTGATGCCGAGATTATCACCGATGGCATTGATCATATCCATAAGCTGTTCAGAGCGATGGTTGCCCAGATTGAATATTTCGTATTGTTCCAGATTGTCGGATGTCAGGCATGCGGTCACGCCTGCAGCGATATCGTCGACAAATGTAAAATCCCTTTGCATTTCGCCGTGGTTAAATACGTTTATGGTTTCGCCCTTGAGCATAGCTTCGGTAAAGAGCCACATTGCCATATCCGGACGGCCCCAAGGCCCATATACGGTGAAGAAGCGAAGGCCGACTGTTTGGATGCCGTAAAGATGTGAATATGTATGAGCCATCAGTTCGTTGGCTTTTTTGGTTGCAGCGTAAAGGCTGATGGGTGTGTCTACGTTGTCGGTTTCGCTGAACGGAAGTTTTGTGTTTCCGCCGTAGACGCTGGAGCTTGATGCGTATACCAGGCGTTTAATGTTTGAATGCCTACAGCATTCCAGGATGTTCAGAAAGCCTTCAAGATTGGTTTTCTCATAGACGTGTGGATTGGTAATCGAATAGCGGACTCCTGCCTGGGCTGCAAGGTGGCAAACGGCATCAAACGAATTATCGTTGAAACATTTCTCAAGCGTTGGCAGATCGCAGATGTCTGCTTCAATGCTCTGGTAGTTGGGGATGTTTTCAAGTATGGCGTGGCGATCCCGCTTTAATTGCGGGTCATAGTAGTCGTTGAAATTGTCTAATCCAATCACGTAGTGTCCGTCGCTGAGCAAGGCTTTGGCGACGTGAAAGCCGATAAAACCGGCAGATCCTGTTACAAGATACTTCATTGCTGTTTGCTCTCCTTAATGAAGTCTGAATTGTCCATATATGAGGGCAAAGTGTCAAGTGTTGAGTGTCGAGCGGGGCGAGCCCTGTACTTACCCCTTTTTCTGTTTGCCGTAAAGTTTAGGATTTTTTCTCAGGCGGATGTTTTTGGGCGTTACTTCGACCAGTTCGTCGTCGTTTATGTAGGTGATGCAGTCTTCAAGGCTCATTTCCACTGGCGGTGTAAGAATCACATTTTCATCGCAGCCAGCGGCGCGGACGTTGGTAAGTTGTTTCCCTTTTGCTGGGTTGACGTCGAGGTCGTTGTCGCGACAGTGTTCGCCGATAAGCTGGCCTTTGTAGATCTTTACTCCCGGATGCAGAAACATTTTTCCTCGTTTCTGCAGGTTGAACAGGGCGTATGCTACTGTGACCGCAGTATCCATTGCCACGAGAGCGCCGTTTTTCCTGTTGCGCATCTCGCCGGCGTATGGGCCGTATTCGAGGAAGATGTAGGCAAGGACGCCCATACCTTTGGTGTCTGACATGAATTCCGACTTAAATCCGAGCAGGCCGCGAGTGGGGATGCGGTATTTGAGACGGACCATTTCGTTTTCCTTTTCCATCTCGAGCATTTGACCTTTTCTTGCGCCCAGTTTTTCTATCACGTTTCCCATGAATTCTTCGGCGACGTCGATGGTGAGTTCCTCGTAGGGTTCCTGGCGTTGACCGTCCTTTTCCTTGAAAATCACTTTTGGTGAGCTGACCTGGAGCTCGTATCCTTCGCGCCGCATTTTTTCTATGAGGATCGACAGGTGGAGTTCGCCTCTGCCTGATACTTTGAATCCTGATCCGTCAGGCAGCTGTTCGACCTGCAGGGCAACATCGGAGAGGATTTCTCGTTTGAGGCGATCTTCTATGTGGGTTGAAGTGACAAATGACCCTTCTGTGCCGGCGAAGGGAGATGTATTCGCGCTGAAGGTCATGGATATGGTAGGAGGGTCTACCTCTGAAGATTCGAGGGGGATAGGGTTGTCGGGATCCGTGTAGGTGTCGCCGACGCATACGGTATCCATCCCTGCAACGGCGACTATTTCTCCAAGATTGGCGCGGTCGGTCTCGACCTTTTCGTTGCAGTCGAAGCGGTATATTTTTGTGATCCTTGTGAGGTCAGATTTTCCGTGACAGTTTGCCACAACGACAGACATGCCGGTTTTGAGGTGGCCGGAGGTGATTTTTCCGGTTCCGAGTCGGCCGAGAAAGGGCGAATGGTCGATTGTGCTGACCTGAAGTTGAAGTGATGCTTTCGGGTCGCCCTTGGGCGCGGGGATAAACTTTATTATTGAGTCGAGCAGGGGCTTCATGTCGGTCCCGCGTTCATGAGCGTCAAGCGAAGAGTGTCCTTCGATGGATGAGGCGTAGACAATATGAAAATCCAGAATCTCGTGTGGGGCGTCCAGCCTGACGAACAGGTCGAATACCTGGTCCACGGCCCATTCGGGTCTTGCTGCTGGTTTGTCGATCTTGTTGAGGACGACAATGATGGGCAGGTTCAGAGCCAGTGCTTTCTTGAGTACGAAGAACGTTTGGGGCATGGGTCCTTCCTGTGCGTCTACCAGGAGCAGGGCGCCGTCAGCCATTTGAAGGACTCTCTCTACCTGGCCGCCGAAGTCTGCGTGACCGGGTGTGTCGATGATATTGATCATATGATCGTTGTATTTGAAAGAGCCGTTTTTGGCCGAAATGGTTATTCCTCGTTCGCGTTCGAGGTCCATAGAGTCCATCAATCGTTCAGCTACAACCTGATTATCCCTGAACATGCCGCTTTGTTTGAACAGCTCGTCGACGAGGGTCGTCTTTCCATGATCGACATGGGCGATAATAGCTACATTTCTTATATCTTCTGTCTTTATCATTATTATTCAATAAGCCTTTTCTGTGATGAGAACCGGACTGTATACCTGATGATGGGGTGGAAGGCAATGATAATAAGGGGTGGTGTTTTAGCGTGGGTGCAGGACAGGAAAGTTACAAATTCATAAAAAAGGTGTTGCAAAGTGTTTTTTTGATATGATACTGTATATATACATATACAGGAGGTACTTATGAATAAGCAGACACAAGAAGAACGCGACG
>JAUUYL010000120.1 GCA_030590485.1 Lentisphaerota bacterium
AAAGTCTCAATGCTCGGCAGGCTCGGCGGAATCAACCATATCAGCAGGGCATTTTTCCTGTCATTGCTTATGCTTGTTCTGTTATTACCGTGGCAGAGAATCTTTGGCGGCATGGTTCCGGGTGCGATATTTACTCCCGAAGAACTTCTGGAGTGGTCATCTGTCAAGACCGGCGACATATTCGATATCGTCATTTACTATTTGCGTTTCAGCGGCTATTGGCTGTTGGTGTTGTTATTGCTTATACTCTCACAGATACGCAGCGTTCGCTGGGGAAAAGCTATTCTTCGCCGGCTCGAAATTATCTAAAAGGTTCCCATCGCCGCTTTATTTTGGCGTAAGCATGTGCCTGTGAAAGCAAACATCAGGCTGCAACAAAATGCAAAATTGAGCAAGCCGTTGCAAACTCGCCTTCTTACGCTTGCAACGATGCTGGAACCGCGTGTGCAACAAGTTGCACACCCTACCGAGTCAGGGGCGACCAAATCATGCGTAGGGTGTGCAAGATTTTTTTGCACACGCGGTTGATCGGGAGTGAAGCTTCACTGTTGTCAGGAGAAATGAAAATGGCGGAAATCGAACGCATCGGGGTGTCGCTCGATAAAGAGCTGCTTTCGATGTTTGACAGGCTCATTGCCGGGCAGGGTTATAAGAGCCGGTCCGAGGCGATACGCGATCTCGTTCGGCGGCAGCTCAGTGAAGAGCGGCTTCGCAATCCGAAAGCCAAAGCGGTAGCCGCCGTGTTTCTGGTTTACGACCATCACTCGACAAAGCTGACCGAATCGCTTATAGAAATACAGCATACGCATACGCTAAGCTCGTCCCTGGTAGTGATTTCTTCTATGCACGTCCACCTGGATGAGCACGATTGTCTGGAAGTAATAATACTGCGGGGCCGTGTATGCGAAATAAATGAGGTGGCGGAAAGCATATTAAGCATGAAGGGCGTTAAACTCGGACGCGTCAATATTGTCGCAACTTAGTTTTGAGTTGACGGTTTACAAGTTGCCGTTTATAATTCCTTTTCTCTGATTCGATCAGGGACAAAAAAATCGAAAAACGACAGGGCGATTAGCTCAGTTGGCTAGAGCGCACGGATCACACCCGTGAGGTCACAGGTTCGAGTCCTGTATCGCCCATTTTTATAAGCCCTTGTAAATAAAGTATTTGCAGGGGCTTCTTGTGTTTGTGTTATTTAATTCTTGAATTATCGCATTTTTCTTTGTGCAGTATTTGTGCAGTTTCTAGCTTTCTGGGGCGACCTCGGCCACGTTTCTGGTTGCCATTAGCGGCCACCAGGTCAAGTTCCGCTTTGTCAAATGCGAACCGGCCTGCGATCTTCCTGGGATGTAGAGCCCCTTTCCTTACCAGCCGATATATGGTCTTATCTGGCCGAGCCAATCCCAACCTGTCGAGACCAAGATAAGCGATAGCCTCATGCATCCAGTAGATTGGGGCTTACTCAGGCTCAGATTTTGCCTCTGCATTCTTCATGATTAATTGAACTCTACGAAGCCTGGGGCAAGTCAGAAAAGGCCTCGGAGCAGCGTGCAAAACTACCGCAAACAGAAGCTTTTGAAAAAGGTGACTTGGTGGTGCTCAATTGGCAGAGCAGGGGATGGAGAATTTCAAGGTGTTGAGGCTCTGTTTTATCGTGGTGCAGGAGTAGAAGATGCAAAGGTAGATGGGGTGTTGCTGATTGTCAGACCATCGGTTATGATCAACTAGTTAGTATTAATCTATTGATTGTCAGAACAGGAACAATTCATTTGTTTGAGGGCAATGGTTTAACTGGGTTTGCCTGAGGAGAATATGTGCAGTTCTGATTTTGATCACGACAGACTTGAGATGTTCATTTATAAAGAAACGCGTTATGCAGACAGGAGTTATTCGACAGGGAGCAATAATGAAGAGATTAGGTATCGTTGCCATTGTGATGTTGGTCGTGGTTCCGGCGTTTGCTGGTGTGGTTGAGGATAGCGGGATTAGGGGCGGAATTGTTGTTCAGGTCGGGTGTGAGGATGGCAAGAGGTTGGCCAGTCTTCTGGTGAATGAGAAGTTTCTTGTTCATGGACTCGATCTTGATGAAAAGAAGATTGCCAAGGTTCGTGATTCTCTCCGGTCAAACTGCCTATACGGCAAGGTGTCCGCTGCCGTGTATGACGGGAGAAATCTGCCGTATACTGACAATCTGGTGAATCTGCTGGTGATAGAGGACTCGCAATGCGAGATACAGGAAAAAGAGATCTTGAGAGTTCTTGTTCCGGGAGGTGTGGCGGTGGTTTGTGGAAAGAAAATCACAAAATCAGTGCCTTCGAGCATCGACGATTGGACACATTTCCTTCATGGAGCTGATAATAACGCAGTGGTGAACGATACGGTTGTTGCTGCGCCGAGAACTATCCAGTGGGTGTCAAATCCCAGGTGGGCGCGGAGCCATGAAGAGGCCGCCAGTGTCAGTGCGCTGGTGTCGGCAAAGGGCAGAGTTTTTGCCATAATGGATGAAGCTCCCAATGTCTCTATTCGATTCATGGCTGATTGGAAACTGGTGGCTCGTGATGCCTTTAATGGTACACTGCTCTGGAAGAAAGAAATTCCCATGTGGAGCGACCATCTCCGCCATTTCCGCGCTGGACCAACCCACCTGCCGCGCAGGCTGGTGGCTGTAGGAAACAAGGTATATGTGACCCTGGGTCTTGATGCGCCGGTGAGCATTCTTGATGCGGCTACAGGCAATACCCTGAAGGTATTGAAAGGTACTGAGCGTACAGAGGAGATCGCCGTTGATGGTGGCGTCGTATATCTTGCCGTCGGCACTTCAGAAGTTCATCGTTGGGGCGGTGGATTGCATCACCGCGGTGAACCCAAGGCTACGGATTTCAGGTACATCATGGCTGTAGATGGTGGCAGTGGCAGGCACCTCTGGAAGAAAGATTTTACAGGGACTGATTTTCTCCTGCCCACGACTATGACGGTCAGGAACGGTAGTGTGTTCTACCAGGATATTAATAGTGTGGGCCGGCTTGATGCAGGGACCGGCGAGGAAATTTGGGAAAAGAAACGGCGGACAGTCGCCAGGCGCATGTCGTTTGCTTCACCTACTGTCGTAGCGACAGACGATGTTCTGCTGGTTGCCGACAGAGTTCCGAAGATTGATTCTCAGGATCCTCAGCAGATGGCGGCAACCGACAAGATCGAATGGGGTGTTCACGGCTGGAACGAAAATGGATTTGCGCGCAGATGTCCCAATCTTCTTGTAGCGTATTCAGTGAGGGATGGCGAGGTGCTGTGGAGCAAGCCGTGCTCTGAGGACTACAATTCAGCCGTTGATATCTTTGTTGTGGGAGATAAAGTCCACATTGGCGCCAATTGGGACAGGTTCGATTTAAGGACTGGCGTAAGGGAAGAGGGTCGTAAGGTTAAGATGACTGGCGGTAAAGTTGGCATGGCTCATCATCGATGCTACAGGAACAAGGCATCTGTCCGTTATGTGTTTACCGGAAGATCGGGCATTGAGGTTGCCGATATGGAGAAAGGCTGGCTGGGTAACAATAGCTGGATTCGCGGAGCATGTCAGTATGGAATAATGCCGGCAAATGGAATGCTCTATGCACCGCCAGATGCCTGCGGCTGCTTCAACAAAGTTAAGGTGCAGGGTTTTTTTGCTGCCGGTCCGGCCAGAGAGAAGAAAGGTGCGGAAATCAGTGATATTGAAAGACTCCGGAAAGGCCCTGCATACGGAAAGATTTCTGATTCACAAGCGGCTGATGATGAGGACTGGCCGATGTACAGGCACGATGGCGAGAGAAGTGGTGGGGCAAGAACCACTGTTTCCGGAACATTGAAGAAATCCTGGTCAACAAAGCTTACAGGCCGTCTGACCCAGCCGGCGATTGTTGGAGACACGGTTTATATTGCTGAAACAGATTCACATACGGTATATGCCTTAAGCGTAGAAAACGGCAGTGAAAAGTGGAGTTTCACAGTTGATGGTCGTGTAGACAGCACACCTACAATCTACAAGGGAATGGTGCTGTTCGGTTCGGCAGATGGCTGTGTCT
>JAUUYL010000018.1 GCA_030590485.1 Lentisphaerota bacterium
ATGTTTTGGCATGTAGACGGCGCTCAAAATGTTCTTTCAACTCGATGTGCCGTTCTCGGAGGACTCTTCGAAGAATACTGGGAGCAACGAAATGCTGCTTAAAGGTAACTTTCGTGTCCTGCACCCTATCGTCTTGAGGGTGTTTAGATTCTCTCGATGTAAATTTGGAGGGCGGAGCGTTTTTTGTCTTTCACTTCCCAGCCTTCCGAGACACGGTAACCTGGTATCCATATGATTTCCTTACCGCAGATCAGGATGGGCACATCGCCCCTGTGTTCGACAGGAACTTTTTCATCCACAAAGATATCCTGCAGTTTTCGAGATCCGCCCAAACCAAACGGCCTCATCCTGTCCCCGTTTTTCCAGGAACGGATATATATTTTCTTTCTGCCAACAGATTTAGAGCAAATAGATACCTTTGCGGGCAATCGCCCGGCTTTGAGCTTCTTGTCCTTCATCAACCCGGGTTCCCGTGTAATCACTACACGTAAACCCTGGTCAGGCAATATGGTCTCGCCGGGAACATTGAGTTCCGCCCTGTACGGCACGGTCACTTTCCCTTCGGAGGGAACAACGGTGAGTGTACCATACCGTTTCTTCACGGTCATACTGCCGGTAATATTGGTGCTTCGGGTCGCAGTTTGAAGAAGCATGTCTATTCTTTCCACCGTATCAAAATCTATCTTCTCGGGAAGAATACCTTCCTCAATCAACCATGAACGAATAATTCTTCTGCGTGCTGCGACCGGTTGACTCTTAACTGTCTTAACGCATAACGCATGATGTTCATCTACGCTTTCCGCCAAACGCTTGGCTATTATCTCATCAAGCCACCGGTTTTCAGACTGAAATATTTCGGCCGATCGGTTCAAGGCTTCCCGGATTCTGGGATTTATGCCTTTCTCCATGATAGGAAGTATAATGTGACGGATCCTGTTACGAAGAAAGATCGTATCGGCATTTGTCCGATCCTCACGCCAGGTCAGACCTCGCTCGTTCAGGAAATCGAGGACATCTTCACGTGTAACATCCAGCAATGGTCGTACAACACGATGTTTTCTCATCATCGTCTCACGCGGTATTCCGCCTAATCCTCCGGCACCAGCACCGCGCGCCAATTTTAAGAGAACTGTCTCAGCCTGATCATCCGACGTATGACCTGTAACAATAGTATTTGCACCCGCTTTCTTTGCCGCTCGTGCGAAGAAGTCGTATCTCACCTCACGTGCGGCCATTTCAATGGAGATCCCCTTCTCGCCTGCCAAACGCTGGACATGGCCCACTCCGCCGACATATGGAATCTGCAGACGTTCAGCCAACTGCTGAACAAAGGCTTCATCACCATCCGACTCATGACCGCGAAGTTTGTGGTTTAGATGCGCCACGCCAACCTGGATCTGCAGTTCCGGCGCCAGCTCATACATAACATGAAGCATCGATACAGAATCCGCACCACCTGACACTGCCACCAGGACATGATCCCCCTGTGAAAAAAGGTGATACTTCTTAATAGATGTCAGAACTTTATCTAACATGTCAACTTGATGAGTCCATCCATATACGGCACAAGTGCTTCGGGCAATATTACAGACCCATCTTCCTGCTGATTGTTTTCCAGGATTGCAACCATGATACGCGGCAAAGCCACACCGGATCCATTCAGGGTATGTATAAACTGAGGCTTGCCGTTCGCATCCCTGTACCTGATCTTAGCGCGTCTTGCCTGAAAATCCTCAAAGTTACTACAGGAGGAAACTTCCAGCCAATCATCCTGGCCCGGAGCCCAAAGCTCAATATCATAACACTTAGCAGCTGCAAAACTGATATCACCGGAACAAAGACTCAAGATCCTGTAGTTCAGGTCCAAGCGTTCTATGACATCCAAAGCGTTCTGTAAAAGTGATTCAAGTTCATCGTATGACCCTTCGGGCTTAACAAACTTTACCATCTCGACCTTGTCGAACTGATGTACGCGAATCATTCCGCGTGTGTCCTTGCCGGCAGCTCCAGCTTCACGACGCCAACATGGTGTATAGGCTGTGAGATATATCGGCAATTCCTGTTCAATGATCTCTTCGCGATAAATATTTGTTACCGGCACTTCAGCAGTTGGAACAAGCCACAAATCATCCTCAGTTATCTTGTACATATCTTCAGCCATCTTCGGAAGCTGACCCGTACCGATCATCGACTCGGAGTTTACGAGAAACGGAGGGGCAATCTCCGTATAGCCATGTTCCTTGGTATGCATATCGAGCATAAAGGCGATCAATGCACGCTCGAGCCGTGCACCCTGCCCGACCAGCATTGGAAAGCCCGCACCTGTCATTCGCGTAGCCCGGGGGAAATCTATGATACCCAGCTTTTCACCTATCTCAATATGTCCTTTAGGTTCAAAATCAAAGGTCTTCTTCTCGCCGACTTCCTTGACTACCTTATTGGCTGATTCGTCATTGCCCACCGGTGTGGTCTCATGCGGCAGATTCGGCATGGTCAACATAGCCTCGTGGAGCTTGCCGGAGATATCTTCGACCTCTTGGTCGAGCGAGCTTATGCATTCGCCAAGATTGCGCATCTCTGCCTGGATGTCCGAGGTGTCCTCGCCGCTTTTCTTCTTCGCGCCGATTTCCTTGGATACAGCATTACGCTTCGCCTTAAGCTCTTCTACTTCAAATAGTTTCGATCGCCTTGCGCCATCGTGCTTGAGCACAACATCCACCACTTCAGCATCCACGCCTTTGGCAGTCATACCCTTGCGAACCCCATCAGCATCTTCTCTGATCTTCTTGATATCAAGCATTGTCTCTCTCCAACCATTAAATCTGTATAATCGTAGGGAATATAGGGAGAGGATGCAAGGCATTAGGGGAGGACTGTGGATTGTGGGATGGAAAACCAATAGGAATTGCTTTGGACTAATATTTCGGTCAGTATAAACGTCTCAATAACATATAAAGCTTATGAAGAAATTACTGCTCATATTATTTACAGGCATTGCGGCTACCGGTTGCCTGGCGCAGACCAACAGTCCGATACGGGATACTAATCTGGCACGGGTAGAAAAGACCCTGAAGACCAACCAGAAGAAATACGATAGTAAAGAGAATTTCTTTGTCCGCCGTGGCATTATGGCTGACCGCAAGAAACAAATTGTCACGATTCAAGCTGAAGCGGCGGAGATTACTGCTGACAGTATCGTCGAGTTCTTCCTTATAGACGAAGAAAGCGGTCATGATTATGAATCGCTAGCCATCGCATTTACAAAACCCAGCAATGTCCGTGCGGCCCTTGAGTTTATCGGCATGAAAGCCGGCCGCACGATAGATATCAGAAAACATACTTTCTGGGTAAAAGGCGAGCGGGTCATCATGCATATCAACGGCAAACGCGCCGAAAAATATGTTTATGATGAGGATGAGGATGAGTCGGCGCCTGAGAGCGGAATGGTCTTTACCGGCGGCATCATGATTCCCTCCCGCGAAGATCCCAATATAATGGTCTATGCCGCCGATGCTCGCGAACCAAGCTCAATGGCTTCTAATTATAATGAGCGCGACACGGTTCTCGATGTGCCCAGACGCGCACCCCAGAAAACCGTTTATGGTCACAATCTGCTGAAACCTGAAATGGTCATGAAGGCAGGCAGATTTATCGAAATTACTCTCGAACCTGAATATAAGGATGGGCGGGAGAGAGTTCGCGATTTGGAAGTCCAAATCACGAAGGGGACAGAGGATAGGGGACTGTGGACTGTGACCTGTATTGTTGAAGACAAAAGTTATTCGGTGAAGGCGTTGATAAAATATTTTCGAGGATTGTTGGAGAATGGGCAGGATCCTTTTGTAACTCTTAAATTTGATGACAATCTGACGCTGAGATCTATTAAAACCTTCTGCACAATCATCGCGGCGCTGGATACAAACGACGGTATACGCATTGAACCGCCTGCCAAAGGCCATCTTTATTATCAGGCATACAACCCGCCAAAACATTTTCTGAATAGAAAAGAGCGCATTAACCAGCCGTTGGAACTGTTTCTCGAGAAGAAAGACGGTGTTTTATCCGGCGTCTTAACGAAATATATACCAACTTGGCCGGAAGGTTCGATGCAGCCTGATTTGGAAGAGAAATCGTTCCCGGTGAAAAACCCCCAGAACCTCCGCAAAATACTCGATACGATTGACTCGGAGATCCCGGCAATTCTTGTTCATGCACCGGCTGACTCTACTCACGGCGAAGTCATGGGCTTTGTTGGTATAGGATTAAGCAGTCATCCGCTGATGCATATATTTATCGCGGAGTAACCGCGATAAATATATGCATCAGCCCCCCAAGATTATAAGACCCCATTGGTCCTATATGTCTTATGGGGTCTTTTTACTCTCTCGCGAATTTGCGGTTGAGCTCCTTGAATGAGGTATAGATCATTGTTGGCCGGCCGTGCGGACAGGTGTAGGGCATCTCACATTGCGACAGGTCGAGAACCAGTTTCTCGATTTCTTTCATATTGAGCTTATCCCGAGCCTTGACTGCAGTCTTGCATGCAGCCTGGGCAACCGATTCTTCGCGCCACCTTTCCGTACCGCCGCGTTTACCTGCCGTATCAAGACTGTGCGCAATCTCGTTCAATAATGTTTCAGCCGATGCCGTCGCGAAAAAGGACGGAAGGGCGTCGATGACAAATGTATCGCCGCCGAAGTCGGAAATCCCGAAACCCATCCCGGTAAATAATGTAAGATTTTTCCTCACACGCTGTGCATCTTTCGGGGTCAGTTTCACCGTCTCCGGCATCAGTAGATTTTGCGACTGAACAGCACTGTTCAAGACATCTGTCATGAATTTTTCAAAGAGTATGCGTTCATGCGCGGCATGCGGATCCATCATTACATAACCATCCTCCGTCTCCAGTACGACATACAAACCGCCCATCTGACCGACGATACGACAAAATCGCCAAGGCGATTTTGCCGTGTCGGACTGTGATTCGGACACATCCCTGTCTGGAGCCCAGTGATCTTGATCAGTGGGCTGGTCGAAGACGCTGTTTGCATCCGCGGTTGCTGATATTACTGGCATTTCCGGCAAGTCTTGAATAATCAACTGCCTATGAATCACCGGTTCCGGCTGACGTTCTTCTGTTCCCTGCCCCCTGTCCCCTGCCCCCTCATCTATGGTTAGTGCGCTTTTCAGGGCAGAAATTATTGTGTCCCTTACGTCGTTGGGTTTTCTGAACCGGACTTCTTTCTTTGTGGGATGCACGTTCACATCGACGAGTTCGGGTGGCAGTTCGATAAAGAGGAATACACAAGGCTGTCTTCTTTCGGGCAGCAGGCGATGATAACCTTCCCTGATGGCAAAGCTTATCAGGGCGGCACTGGCTGCCCTACCATTGATAAAGACATATTGCTCCGCCCGATCGGAACGGCTGAAAGCCGGGAGACTTGTAAGGCCGGTGACTTTGACATCGCCTTCGCTGAAGCTGACCGGCAGAAGGTTTTTGTTATAATCATGGCCGAATAGTTCGCGGATGCGTTCTTCCAGCGTACTTTTACCTGCGAGACAGTACAGTTCGCGGCCGTCAACCTTGAGGCTCATGCCGACTTCCGGGTGAGCAAGCGCCTGTACTATAAAGGTCGTTCTGACATGCGTCTGTTCAGTCTGATAGGTGCGGAGGAATTTTCTGCGAGCGGGCACGTTAAAGAATATATCGCGCACTTCGACTGTTGTCCCTGTAGGGCATCCAAAATCGGCTACATCGTACATCTTGCCACCGGTGATGCGAACTTCTGTACCCACATCGGCATCATCGCTGTTGGTGATCAGGCGGAACCGGGATACGGATGCGATGGCGGCTAATGCTTCACCGCGAAATCCAAGTGTTGCGATTTTCTCTATATCGTCAACATCCTTGATCTTACTGGTGGCCTGACGTTCGGTAGAAAGGATCGCGTCGTCACGGATCATCCCATATCCATTATCGCTGACGCTTACGAGTTTGCGGCCGCCGGAAACAATCTCAACATCGATCTGGCTAGAGCCGGCATCGAGCGAGTTTTCGAGAAGTTCTTTCAGGATGGATGCCGGTCGGTCAACAACTTCGCCCGCAGCGATTTTATTGGCCACATTGACTGGCAGGACAGCGATATGGCGTTTTTGAGTCATGGGGGAGGATAGAATATCGAATATCGAATGTCGAATATCGAATGTCGAAATGGAGAGGATTATAGGCTATGGGCTGATGGGCTTAGGAACGGTTTGCCCGCCCGCTCCCCCAGTCGCTAGATGCCCAGGATCTTCGCAGATGACTGATAGGCTCTGGGAAAATTTTACAGAAGGAAACGAAGGTAACTAACCCACCCCGCCCTACCGGTCTGCAGTCCGTGGTCGGTAGTCTATTATATATCTATTTCAATTACGATATCATCGTCTGATGGTGCGTCTTCTACAATCTCGTCCTTTGCTGGCGGCTTGTAGGTCGGCAGATAGCGATAATAGACCTGAAGTGAAAGAGCACAGAGTGCGGTATCAAACATAGTAGAAGTATGCTTAGACTTTCCGCCTGGCGGCAGCCAATAGCCGATATCGAACTGGCGGCCTTTGTATTCGTACTTACCTTTAACGATCGTCTGATTCTTGGTCATCGTAGGTGCAAACATGCGGTTCCATGAATTCCACATCTCACCGCCTGTATGGAACATCGCCTGTGTATCATAATACCAGAAATATATATTTCCTTTAGGCGCTGCCCAGCTTACAGTGTGCGCCTTTTTTATACCCATCAGGCCCTGCGTGACTTCCGGCGCCTTTGCCGCACCGGTCAGCTGCATACAGAGAACACCAACGCCCGAAAGCCCTCCAGCTTTCCCTGGTCCGGTATATCCAAATCCGCCGGTGCCGTCGCCGCCTGCTTTGAAATTCTTTTTGAAACCGTTACGAGCGTTCTTGTAGACTTTGTCCAGACCATCATTACTCAGGTCAGCCATCTTGGCTGCTTTAATCGCCTGAGCACACCAGCCCATATAAGACGTATCATCACGTTCGCTTTGCTTACAGTTATAATCCCAGCCACCATTTGGGTGCTGACCGTCGATAACGATCTGGATCGCCTTCTCTGCCGTTTCCTTAAGGATCGGAACCTTTGTCAGCGCGTAAGCCTCTGATACCGCATATGCGACTATAGGCTGGGTGTAGTTATGTTGGTCCTTACCCTTGAATGTCCCTTTTGCGTCCTGTCCATCCACCAGATACCTGATAGCCTTTTCAACTGTCGCGCCGAATTCCGGTGATGCAGGTGTTTCACCATGGGCGAGAAACGTAAGGAGTCCGATTGCTGCGTGGGCAGGTGGCGCTTTCTGCCCGTGCCCTGCCAAGCCGCCAGTTGCATTGTCCCAGGATCCGTTTGCGTTCTGATATTTCTTCAGCCATCTTAATGTCCTGAGCACTGATGCTTCGCCTGCACCGCTGCCTCCGTAGCCAGCCATGGCTGCGCCGCGCGCACCTGGATTACGGCTTCCGTAAATACCTCTCATGATAACCGGACTCTTTACCATGGCTACCGCATCAAATTCTGCGGGTTGCGGGCTAAAGTCTGTTGGTGGTGATGGTGTATCAACATTCACATCGGGAGAAAACTCGTCTGTCATTTCATCCATTGGCTCGGGCGGCTCGATTTCTTCCGGCTCGATTTCTTCAATATCTTCAAGTTCCTCAATCGGTTCCGGCTCCATAATCGTTACAGGAACTGACGTCTGTTTATCCGGTGTCAACGAAGCAAAAATCAACAATAGCCCCATGAACAGCATTGGCACTACAACTGCGGCGGCTGGCCCTGCAAGACGAGTCATCTGCAACTTGGCGTATTTATAGGCACCAGTATCTTTGTCTTCTTTTAGTCCTGAAAATACTCTCTGCCATTTTTCCTTAAATGACTGTTCTTCGAAAAGGTCCATGATATCATAATCATGGATCTGAAATTCCTCTTCAAGACCTTCCATTGGTTCAAATTCATCGGCCATTTTAGCTTCCTCCTGAGCGATACTTCTGTTCGTTTCAACAGTAGAACGCCCCTTATTGGATACTTATTAGAAAAATTATAGAGAAAATACGTTTAAATTCTGGAGCTTGTTTCTTGCACATACATCCAGAAGCTGCATTAAATATTGATGTTTCGAGTCGCTTGTACATCTGATAATCACGGATATGTTCTTGCTGAAGCTGGCCAGGCGGGTCAATTGCTTGTCAAGAGTCTCATATCTCACCTTCTTGCCCTGAAGCACATAGCCCTCTTTCCAGACTGTGATATTGAGCAAATCTTCCGGCTGCTCTTCTTTCTTAGCATTCGGGTCCGGTGCCGGACGATTGATGTCGAGATGCGACAAGATATCTTCCTGCTTCAATGTAACGATAAAGAATATCAGGAGCTGAAAGACAACGTCAATCATCGGGGTCATTTCCAATATTGGCGTGTCCCCTTTTTTACGGCGTCGTTGCTTCTTTTTCACTGCTTAACCTCCTTATTACGCTTCCGGCCTGAGACCCTGATGCCAGCCCATGGTACGTTTATGCTCCATCACCGCCGCAAAGTTAATTCGCCATAGGCCTGCCATGGTACAAATGTCCATGACTTTCTTTACGTCTCTGTGTTGCGTCCGCCAATCAGCTCTTATCAAAATGGGGAACTGCCCGTATTTCGTGTACTTGTTCCTGAGCATTCTTAATAGCTGCTGACTTTTAAGTGGTGTATTACGCATAGTCATATATCCACGCTTGTCGACTTCTATGATTACAGTCAGAGGATCTATCTCCTTGATGATCTCACCATTTTCTGAGTCTTCAAGCACAATGTCCTCATTCAGCTGATCATCCATTTTGATTGTAACAATAAAAAAGATAATTAGCTGAAACACCACGTCGATCATCGGCGTCATGTCCAGTTGCGCGTCTTCTGTTTTTACTTTAGCCATTAGTATTCTCCAACAGGAGTGACTTTATTCGTCTACGACTTCTACGTTACGCAGATCCTTAATAAGCTCCATCGTCATAGCTTCCATCTTCAGAACAATAGTGTTAGCCGTGTTCCTGAAGAAATAGAAACCCGCAACACAGGGAACCGCAATGGTCAGCCCGCCCGCTGTGGTGTAGAGCGCCTGTGAGATCTGAACGGCGAGGATACCCACATCCGGCGCACCTTCACCCAACAAGGAGAAAGCGCCGATCATACCCTGAACTGTTCCGAGCAGACCCATCATAGGAGCCAGATTACCTACAACTGAGAGCCAGGTAATGCGCTGCATGATACGTTCCGCTTCCAGGTCGGCCGATGTAGTAATCGATTCCTGAATGACGTCAAATCCTTCTTCCACGTGGCTAAATCCCGCTGTAAGGATATTTGACAATGGACCTGGTTCGTTCTCGCAACATTCGAGAGCTTTCAGTACATCACCTTCTGCCATGGCGTCTGTTACGTTGTTAATAAGCATTTGCGGCATGATACGCTTGGGCTTGATCATGATTCCGCAATCCACGGCCAGATAAACTCCGATCCCGCCTGTTGCAAAAAGAGCAAACCAGAGCATCATTCCGAGGACACTATTCGTAACAACAGCCCAGAATCCGCCCGAATTACCTGATGGCGGTGCTGCAACTGGTCCGACCAGCGCCCCGTCTGCCGGCGCTGACACTGCCGGTGCTGCCGGTGCTGCCTCGTCCTGCGCCACGACTATGGTCGCCGCCATAAATATTGCCATCATTACCAAAGTTAAGATTGTCCATTTTTTCATTCAGTATGCCCTTTCTTCTTTTTACATTATAATTTCGATTAATTTACTTTTGCCTGAAGTGCTTCTTTGCTGGTCGGATATCTCGTCGTCAGCATTTTGCGTATTTTTTCTTGTTTGGTAGTATCACCAAGTTTTTGAAAACATGTGATTGCCTTAAGCATTGCTTCCGGCTGTATAGCTTTCTCGCTCTGATAAAAATACATTGTACGGAGATAACCATCGATCAGTGCTCCTTTGTAGTCACCTTTCTTCATCTGAATATCACCACGCATCATCTGTGCAACAGCCTTTGTACCGCGTGTCCCATGGGCGATTTGGTCTTTTATCATCTTATCAATCTCGCTAAAGAGTTTCTTTTCGATAAGGATTTTGCCATATATCTTAAAGAAATCGGGTTCACGAAGTGCGGCTGGATTAGACTTCTTCAGTGCTAAGACCGCGCTATATGCTTTATCAACTTTCTTTGTGCCCATATAAGCTTCGGCCAGCCATCTGACTGCCATGATATCGTACTGAAACATTGCATAGTCTTTTTGTATCTTCTCAAGAGGCTGGATGGCAGAAGCGAATCTACCAGACTTTACCATCTTTATGGCCGGCTTTAATGTCTTCGGCTCTATTACCTGAACGCCATTAATACCTCTGGTCGTGTCAACCTGTGCTAGCGGAATGGTCAGAGTCTGTCCATTTCTCATTACCAACTTGTAGACTTTCGATGATTTCAGCCAGCGTGCCTGACCCTGAAACGGCGCAGATACGCCCTTCTTGTATATTCTTGCTGCGATATCAGCATGAACTACCGAGACGCCTGTAATAAGGACCAATAAACAGAGCATAAACCTTTTTCTGCTTGCTGGTCTTTCAGCTCTGAGAGTTTTCATTTATTCCTCCTTCGTTTCTGTTGTAGATTCTGCTTCCGGGGCCGGCGTAGCTGTTTCAGTTGCTGGTGTGGCCGGGCCGCCTGCGATCCGTTGTTTTACAACTGCCTTGTTTTTAAGGGTCCGTATAGCTGACATATGTTTGCCTGCCTTAAACTGTTTCAGATATTTCTCGGCGTCCTGGACAACGTCATCCCATTTCGCAATGTCAAACATCAATGCTAAACACTGCTTGTAAGCATCGTCTAGATGCGGTCTGACCTTGGGGTCGCGAGCATCCGAGAACATCATCATGATCTGGTATGCGCCAATAGCATCTTCCTGGTATTTCTTTTGTTTTTCTTCCGTTCCGAATTTCTTTTCCGCCTCCGCTTTCTTTTCCAGGATGAGACCTATTTCCAAATCCGTCTTCGCTTTCATGCCCACATCGTCACCCACGAATTTACGGACTCGCTTGAGTGCCGCCATGGCTTTGTTGAACATCTCAAAGCGCGTATCTTCGTCATTCAGTGTCATTGCATGTGTGGATGCCGCACGTGCAAGATAAGAACCGGTATCAACAGTGTAGCCTGATTTCGGAAAATCCAGCATGAGCTTATCCAGAACTTCCGTGGCCTTCTCAAACTGACCAAGCTCCGTGAGCGCCTGACCCTGTCCCAGTCTAGACGGTTCCGTAATCGTGCGATTATTGCTCATAGTCAACGCCTTCTCAAACGCTTCCAGGGCCACGTCATAAAGTGCCACATCAGGATTCATCAGCTCTGTTCCTGCTACCATGATCTTTTGGGCAGAGTAGTTACCCTTGCCGCTAATAACTTCACGGAATGCCTTTGTCGCTGCTTTCCGGCGACCCATGGCCAGAAGGTTCATGGCGTTGATAAAGTTAATGTTTTCTTCCTGTGGTGTGCCTTTATAGTTTTTCTTCAGGAGCTTAACGGCATCCTGCGCTTCCGCAACTTTTCCGAAGAGGGAGTAGAGAGTAACAATATGGCTGAGTGACTGTGGTGCATATACGGATTTCGGGAATTTTGCGACCAGCTCCTTATATCCCTGAATAGCGCGCGCCTTGTACTGACCGACCTTTTCTTTGGGCAATGACATATACATATAACACTGTGCTTTATTGTATAGCGCCCCTTCAAGTATCACCGTACTGATTTTAATTTGCTCTTCAGCTACCTTATATGGATGATCCGGCTTGCTCAGCAGAGTGATAATCTCAAAGTACTTGCCTGCGGCGGCCATCATATACTTATTGCCTGCCTGCTGATGTTTATCCGAATCTTTTTTGGCCAGCATGCCTTTAGCAAGCTCTCTGTATCCCTGGGCAATACTGAATTTGGATGTCAAAAGCAGAATGTCCGGAACAGGTTCTTTTTCCAGAGTAGCGACCAGTTGCTGCAATATCTTTATCTCGGATGTTCTTTTGCCTAGTTTGCCATAGCATATCGATGCTTTAAAGAGTGAATATGCATATGTGCTTGATTTCTTGTGGTTCTCGATAATATTCGTGAAATACAGCAAGGCTTCCGCATAATTTTCTTCCGTGATCTTGCGCTCGCCAAACTGAAATAGCATAGCTGCCGCACGTGGGTGCTTGGTAAAGAACTTAAAGTATAGATTATGAACATCGTCTTTCTTGTCCAAAGCACCCAGCCCATCGTACATACCGGCGAGACTCAAAAGCTTATCCCCTGCCAATCCCTGGGTTTCTTCATTCTGACTGAAACATTCAGCCAGATATCGCATGGTCATCTCAGCCTCGAGCTCCGCCTCGGTCTCAACATAACAACGCGCTAATTCGCTGATGGCTGCTATGGATGTCTCACCTTCAGGAAACAGGTTCAGAACCTTTACATAGGAGTCAATAGCCTGCGGGAACATCTGACGATTAAACAATGACCGCGCTTCCAGAAACTGTGCTTTACGAACCGCCTCCCATTGTTTGGGAGTGATCGTGAACTTGATTTTCTTCGCCCCCAGGTCCTCAACAGCGATTTTTTTGATATCTTCGACCCGGACGCCGGCATCAGGTGCCCAGCTGGTGCTTGGATACCTTATAAATACATTAATGAAATGGTGCAGTGCTCCATTAGTGCGTTTCCCGTTGCTTAAAGGCTTACCAAGAAGAAGTATAATGGCTCTGCCGGTGTTGCCTCTTTCCAATTCCTGAAGAGCAACATCCTGCATCATCTTACCTATAAGGTAACGACACTCAGCCATCGGGCTCAGTTTAGTGAGGTCATCTCCGCCTTCCGTGGAGTTCTCTTGCAAGCTTCTATCGATAGCCTCCAACGAGGGTTTATATTGCTTTATAAGTTTCTCGGCGTTCTCGGGCTTACCTCTAAGAACTTCTATATGCGCGAGATATACGATAGCTTTACCAAACCATAGATCCTGCACCCAAAGTATTTTGTCGCAAAGCTCTTCCACTTGCTTGATCAGCGCCTCGAGCTCTTTCTCGTCTTTCGTGCTATCCGCGACGGTCAACATGAGCTCGGCTGTCTCGCCCCATATCTGGCGCAGGACATGCTTGGGAACCTCGGCCTTGAGTACGTTCTGATACGCTTTCATCGCGGCCGGCTTGTCACCCATCAGCAAAAGCATCTGTGCATACTTATATGCTGAGTCCATATAGAAATCGTTTAAGCCGTCTGGAGGTCCGGTTGGAAACTTTGCAAAGAACCCGTCGTACAGCGTTTGCGCTTCCTTATATTTGCCCCAGGCATAATATCCATCCGCCATAGCCAGCTTCAGACCCCAGGCAACCTGCCCGCCCTGATCGGATTCCTTGGCGATAATCTTTTTTACCTCGTCCCATTTTCCGATAGCAATAAAGGATTGAATCTGGAGGCGCTTAAGATGAACTTCCAACCCTGGGGATTTTGGAATCCTTTCCAACACTATCTGCGCGTATGACGCCATACCCATGCCGTTCAGCCATTCAACGTACTGAAGTTCGGCCAGCAATTTGGGATCAGGTCCGCTTCCGGCCAGACTTGTCCCCTGAGAATAAGCGTTCACGGCGCACAAGATGGTTAACGCAGACATTAAAAAAACCGTCCTAAGACAGCTTCGATTAACAAAATGGAACCTTGTCATCTGCTCTTTATATACGAAACTTGCCTGTTCGTCAAAATTATTTTTCTGATACATGAGGCACCAGCACTCTGTCCACTGTCTCCATATACTATAATAAGGACATTATGCAAAAAGTGTGGTGTTTTGATCATATGGTTACAAACTGTGTTCTGAAACATCAACCATTCGTTGTCCGAAACCTTTTCGGACAATGTCTAAACCCCCGCGACAGATCGTCGTTTTTGTTGTTGCTTATAAATGTGATATGTAATAGCGTGTTCAGCCTAAGGAGATTGGATGAAAGCTTTTCTTAAAGTTTTAGTTATAATTTTGTTATTGGTGAGTATTGCAACACTGTCATTTGGGGTCATGCTTTTCTTAAAGCGGGAACTGCTCAAAGGGCGTACTCAGCGGCTGGAAAAAGCTATTAAGGAATTCGACGCCGTTATCGAAGCAGCACCCGCGACCATGGATCCTGTTCCGCAGGATCAAGAGCTGGATATCTCCCCCTGTGACGCTGAAATACCTGAAGAGCTGGAATTTAATGACTTCTGGACTAATTATAAATATGATCTCGAAGCTCAATCAGATGTCATGGTCAGCACGTCTTCCCGCGACAGAGAACTCATGTCTTATTTTGTAACTGACGCCGCAGGCAACAGACGCATCAAAGGCCCGGGCACAATGGACAACGTTTTGGTTGAGTTGCTCACCCACGCGGAAACACAATATAATCTTCTGAATGAAACCCGCGAGCATCTGACGTCGCTCCGCAAAGAATTAATCTCCTCCATCGAAAAACATAATATAAAGATGATGGATCATCGCCGGGCCCTTATAAAGATTAAAGCGCTTGAAGAAGAAATTGACCGCCTCAAGACGCGCATTACCGAACTTGAAGAAAGAATTGCCGAACTTGAAGCTGAGATTGCCCCTCTTAAGGATCAGATTGCTGAGCAGGAAAGACTGATTGCTGAGATGGAAGAGCAAATTGCTGAGCAGGACAGGGAAATCGAGCGCCTTAACAAATTGATAGGTGAGAAATCTTCTGCAGGCGAGTCAAAGGTTCGTGATTGGGAGGGTGTAGTCGAGCCCGGTATCAAGGGTGAGATTGTTCTCGTGAATACTGAATGGAAATTCTGTATTTTCCGTATGACCGATACTCTTTATCAGGAAATTACCGGCGGTGATGATGATGCCGAAATTCAGCAGATGGAGCTCTGGGTCAAGCGTGCCGGCGATGATCAGAAAATTGTAACCAAGATTCGCATGTTACAGGTCAAGCGTGATGAAAAACTTGCTACAGCTGATATTCTCACAGATTGGCAGCAATTGCCCGTACAACAGGGCGATATCGTATTCTTTCAATAAGATAAAGACGTCCTGTATGATCTTCTCTAAGTTCTCATTCAAAGCAGGTTGCTTTCTCGTCCTATGTGTGGTGTGCATGATGATTAGTGGCTGTACATCGACAGACTCCGATCTACCATGGAATGTCCCGCAATCATGGGAAGGCACACCGAGCATTCCTGGCATGAATGGGATGTAAGACGGGCTTTACGCCCACGCCCGAGAAAAAATAAGACCCATAGGACATATATGACCTATGGTAGGACTGTGGACTGTGGACTGTGATGGATAATATTCCAGAACCGACAAGAAACAATAGCTAATCTTCCCTACTGCCTTATTACTTACCCGTTCCGATGAGTTTTTCGGCTATCTGAATGGCGTTCAGCGCTGCGCCTTTGCGAATGTTATCGCCGGCAACGAATAGTGCTAGACCGTTCTCAGCGCTATCGTCAGGCCTTATACGACCTACCTGAACATTATCCTGACCACTGGAATTCAAGGGTAGTGGATATTGCGCGTTGGCAACATCGTCCACAACCGTCACGCCAGGTGCGCCGGAAAGTATTTCCCTGGCTTCTTCAGGGCTGACAGGCCGTTCGAATTCAATATTAATAGCTTCAGAATGGCCATTGAATACCGGAACCCTTACGCAGGTAGATGAAACTTTTATGTCCGGAGCATTCAGAATCTTCTTGGCCTCGAAAAGCATCTTTGCTTCCTCGCTGGTGTACCCAGGCATAGTGTCCTTAAGTCCTCCGATCTGAGGCAAGACATTAAAGGCAATCTGATGAGGATATACTTCAGAAACCAACTCCTTGTCGGCGGCGTATGCCTGAACCTGTTTTTCCAATTCTATGATTGCACTGCGGCCTGTTCCAGAGACAGCCTGATATGTAGAGGCAATAAACCGTTTGATGCCCACAGCCTTATGTAGCGGACCCAAAGCCATGAGTGCAATAATTGTACTGCAGTTCGGGTTGGCAATAAAACCCTGATGATTCTCTAGAGCTTCCGGGTTAACTTCTGGAATAACAAGCGGTACACGATCATCCATCCGGAAATCGTCACCATTATCTATAACCACAACGCCACGACTCACTGCATCCCAGCCATAAGTCTGTGATGCGCCCTTCGCTCCCTCTGTTCCCGCAAAGAACGCGTAATCCAGGCCGTCAAATGCTTCTGGTGATGCTGGTACAACATGAAAGACCTCGCCGGCGACTTCCTCATCACGTTCCGTGCGAGCCATAATCCTGATTTCGTCAGCGGGAAAAGCTCTTTGACGAAGAATCTTTACCATCTCAGTGCCAACAGCACCAATCCCGACTATGCCAACTTTACATCCACTCATTTTACATACATCCCTATTTAAGGTTTTCTGCTATCAGATCCCCTACTTCTGTAGTCGAATACCCCATTTTTCCTGCGGCCAAACTCTTGAGCTTCGTACTGGTTATTTCCATAACCGTTTTTTCAATTGCGATGGCTGCTTCTGTTTCGCCAAGCGTATCAAGCATCATTGCGCCAGCACATATAGCTGCCAGAGGGTTGATTACGTTCTGACCTGTATATTTCGGCGCTGATCCCCCGATAGGCTCAAACATGCTCACACCTTCCGGATTGATGTTTCCTCCTGCTGCGATACCCATTCCCCCCTGCGTGATGGCACCCAAATCCGTTATGATATCACCGAACATGTTGCCGGTAACCAATACATCAAACCACTCTGGATTCTTTATCATCCACATGCAGGCCGCATCTACGTGGTAATAATCACGCTGTATGTCAGCATAATCCTTTTCGCCCATCTCATTGAACGCTCTTTCCCAGAGGTCAAATACATATGTCAGCACGTTGGTCTTGCCAACCAAGCCGAGCGTGTTGCGTTTTTTCCTGCGTTTTGTATAGTCAAAAGCATATTTCAGGCAACGGTCAACTTGATGTCTGGTGTATACCATGCTCTGGGTCGCCACTTCATGATCGGTCCCTTTCATAGAAAATCCACCTGTACCCGTATAAATGCCGCCGGAGTTTTCTCTGACCACGACGTAATCTATTTCTTCCGGGCCCTTCCCTTTAATCGGCGTTTCAACGCCTGGATAAAGTTTAACCGGTCTCAAATTGATATATTGATCCAGCTCAAACCTTAAACGCAGAAGAATTCCCTTTTCCAGAATTCCGGGTTTAACGTCAGGGTGGCCAATTGCGCCAAGAAAAATAGCATCGAACTTGCTGAGTTCGTCGGAGGCAGAGTCGGGAAGAGCTTCGCCTGTGGCGATATAACGGGCCCCGCCAAAATCAAAATCTTCTATTGTCAGCTTAAATCCATACTTATCGGCTGCTGCCTGCAGGACCTTTACGCCTTCTGTTACCACTTCGGGGCCGGTACCATCACCGCCTAATACTGCAATATTATAACTTTTACTCATGTCTTCTCCTGATAGTTCTTTATCTGTTTCTTTCGACAGCCCGAGACCGTACGAAAATAGACCTTTGGATGTCAAGAATTGAGATGCATATTTTTATTGAATTAATACAGCAACTTAGTTTATACATATGAGCCTTATTGCCCGATGGTGTAATTGGTAACACGACTGGTTCTGGTCCAGTTATTCTGGGTTCAAGTCCTAGTCGGGCAACCATAAGCCTGCATTCTACAGGCTTCGTTATTAGTTATTGGTTATTAGTTATTGAATTTTGCGCTTATTTGCCGTGCTACTATTAACTATTAACAAATAACTATTCACTGTAGCCAAAAGTATTTCGGCTATGTTTTAGTTGATGCGCATAGGCATTAGGACATACAAAAATGGGATGTCGCACTTTAGAACACCCGGGCTGAGTTCATCTATCAGTTCCATAAAAACCTCATCGTTTGTGAGATTTTTAAGTGGATCCATGACATACTCAGGATTAAACGCCACGGTTATTTCTTTTCCCGTATATTTAATTGGCAAGGTTTCCCTGGCTTCTCCCACATCTGGTGTATTGGCCGTGATCACGAGTTTGTTTTTCCCGAACGTCAACTTTGTTGCGCCCGCGGTGTCGCTTGTCAGTATGGATACCCTCTTAAGCGCAGTCAGAAGACTTTCTCTTTCTATCGCGACCCGTTCTTCGCATTGTGCAGGAATAACTTGCTTGTAGTTTGGATAGTTGCCTTCAATCAATTTTGAAGCCAGCATGATGTTTTCATATTCGAAAACAATTTGATTGTCTTTCTGGTGAATTTTCAGTTTTCCTTCATCTCCCAGAGTATGAATCAATTCTGCAACTGCTTTTGATGGCAGGATCAGATCCGCTTCTGCTTCCTTAGGAAAATCTATTTCGTGCTCGACCAACGCCAAACGTCTTCCGTCTGTTGCAACCATGGTTAATTTTCCACTCTTGAAACTAAGTAATACCCCGTTAAGAACAAATCTTGTTTCGTCTGTTGATGCTGCGTAGGCCGATTTCCTGAGCATTTCCTTGAAAACTCCCTGATCCATTTTGTAAACATATTTTCCGCCAGCCGTTGGTATAGGAGGAAATTCGTCTTCAGGAAGCCCCATTATCTTGAAAAACGATGATCCGCATTCTACAGTGGCAACATCTTTATCGCTCACGGACATTTCTATATTGTTATCTGAAAGTTCACGGACGATGCCTGAGAGCCGTCTCACAGGTAATGTAGTGCTTCCTGCTTTTTCTACAACTGCTTCGATTTTGCAACGTACTGTTACATCTAAATCTGTTGTTGTAAGTGTCACTTCGTTTTTATCCGCGGTAATAAGGACATTGGATAACACCGGAAGTGTACTTCTAATACTAACTACATTTTGTACTCTCTGTAATCCTTCTAACAGAGATGATCTACTCATCTTGATTTTCATTTCATAATCCTCCAAAAGGCCTCTTGCCCATTGCTTTCATCCGACATATCAACAGCATAATAATAAAAGATATATATATAAACATAAAAAGTATTATTATTATGGTCTGTTAATAATGTTATTAACCCCTTTAACCCCCTGAAATCAACACATTCTATTCTTTTTGCCTGTTAATACTTCTTCAACAATCTGATGATTGATGATGTGGTTATTAACAAGTGAGATTCTTTCATCATTTAATCACAAGTTATAAACTGAAAAACGCAACAAATAAACAGGCAAATGTTAGTAATTTTAAAGGATGCTTTTGCCCAGTTTCTGCGCTATGAATTTGACCTCTTGCTTCAAACTGTCATCGACATCCATGCGGCTGTCTATTGCTCTGTATGCATGCAAAACAGTAGCATGGGTTTTACTGAAAGAACTGGCAATGTCTGGCAGGGAGGCTCTGGTAAACCGACGACAAAGATACATAGCTACCTGACGCGGCATGGATACAGATCTCATACGGCGCGTACTGGACATGTCTGAAATTCTGACGTCGTAATGATCAGCAACAGCTCGCTGAATAGATTCGAAGCTTATCTGAACCTGCTGCTCCTGTTCTATAGCATCCTTGAGTAAATGCTCCAGAACTTCCTGTGTCAATTTTTTGCCTGTAAGCGATGCGTATGAAACTGCCCGGACAAATGCGCCTTCAAGCCTGCGAATGTTAGAGCGGACATTAGTTGCAATATAAATTATCAGATCATCATCCAGCGTGACTTGCGCTTTTTCTTGCTTGTTGCGCAGAATGGCAATTCGTGTTTCGAGATCCGGTGCTTCAAGTTCTGTTACCAGACCCCACTCGAAACGGGAAACCAGTCTTTGCTCGAGGCCGGTAATTTCGCTTGCGGGTCTGTCGCTGGTCATCACGATTTGTTTATGTGCATCAAACAGCGCGTTGAAGGTATGAAAGAATTCTTCCTGCAGTCGTTCTTTGCCGGCGAGAAAATGTATATCATCAATCAACAACAAATCTGTTGACCGATATTTTTTTCTGAACTGAACCAGGCTTCGATTCTGCAGCGCGTCGATATATTCATTCATTAGAGCTTCAGACGAAAGATAACAGACGGAAGCGCGGGATGTGGAAAGAACATGATGGCCTATAGCCTGCATCAAATGGGTTTTCCCCAGTCCTACATCACCATAAATAAAAAACGGATTGTAGGCCCGCGCTGGTGATTGAGCAACAGCAAGAGACGCGGCATGTGCAAAATTATTTGATGGCCCCACAACAAAAGAATCAAAAGTAAATTTAGGATTAAGAGTAGGCTTGGGAGTTGATCTGCGTTTAAAACGCTTGGTGATAGTCTCAGCAATCGTGACAGGTTCCGGTTCCAATGATGCTTCCTGAGGATTTATAGTAAAGGCGATATCCAGCTCTGATGCGCTGACGGTGAGTATGGCATTCTTGATCAACGGCAAATAATTTTCTTCCAACCATGTCTGATAGAAATCATTGTCGACACTAAGTGTCAAAAGGTTGTTGACGAGAGAAACGGGTTTGATGACAGCAATCCAGCGGGAGAAGACATCGGGATGAAGCAGTTCTTCAAGGTGCCTGCAAGCGTCCTTCCAAATTTCGTTTACATCTTTAGGACTCATACTAAAAACCCTCTAAATCAACATGACGATGATGGGATCATTCCCCTTAGGCCCCCTGAAGGACAGCGCTTTCTCTGAAAGCAAACACAGTCCACTATATATCACAGGCTTAAACAAGAAAAAAAAATCATAAACATATTAACAGGTTATTAACAGGCGCGGGGTTTAAAGCTGGAAGAAATGTGGCAGATATGAAAGGATGCAGAGGAGAATAAAATACAGGACAGAAAGACTGTATCTTGTTGTTTTTCGGTCAAAACGATAATATTCAGCATAAAATATCGTGAAAATATTCATAAGATGTTAAAACTGAGCATCATATAAACAAACGAAAATCATGAAGAAATTAACAGGCTCTATTCTTTTCGTTGGCAGCACCGTGGAATGCCCGGATATAAGGTATGCCAGTCGATTTTGCGCACCTGACCCAGTGGTCTTGCTTGTAGCGGGGCAACAGAGGCACCTGGTCGTCTCAGATCTCGAATTTGGCAGAGCTCAAAAGGAAGCCATAGGGGTTCAGGTATATCGTCCTGATATGCTTGGAGCAACTCCAGCCGGCCGGAAGACCCTGTCCGGCTGGGCAGTGGCTCTGATGAGAAAACAGGGCATCAAGCAAGTGTATGTGCCTGCCGATTTCAAAGTTGCTATTGCAGAAAAGATACGACATGCAGGTATTAAACCCGTTATTTGTAAGACGGCGATCTTCCCTGAACGTGCGGTTAAACGACCGGATGAGATAGCCAACATAAAGCAATCTCAGCAGGCGGCAGTGCTCGCCATGCGGGCGGCGGTATCGGTGATATCTCAGGCTCAGATATCTGCCAATAAGAATCTACAATACAAAGGCGAATGGCTGACGTCGGAAACGGTTCGAAAAGTCATATATCACGCAATGGTCGAGCATGGCTGCATGGCGTCAGATATTATTGTTGCCGGGGGCACACAGTCGGCTGATCCGCACATGAAGGGACAAGGCACATTGCGCGCACATGAACCAATTGTCATAGATATCTTTCCTCAGCACATGGAACATGGTTATTGGGGCGATCTGACAAGGACGGTGTGTCGGGGAGAAGCACCTGCGCAGTTGAAGAAAATGTATTCGGCGGTCAAGAGCGCACACGGCAAGGCGCTGCAGGCGGTGAAAGCCGGCGTACAATGCGCCACTGTGCATCGTGCCGCCGCGATGGAAATAGAAAGACGCGGCTTTGTGACAGGAAGAAACAAGACCCTGCCGGAGGGGTTCATTCATGGCACAGGACATGGTGTAGGTTTGTCTATACATGAGGCGCCCAGGGTTGGTCTTAATAAAGACAAACTCAAAAGTGGAAATATCATTACAATCGAACCCGGCTTATATTATCATGACATTGGCGGTATCAGGCTGGAAGACACAATTGAGGTTACCAGGACGGGATGGAAATTTCTGGTTCCATGCGAAAAGAAATTGGAAATATAATACAATATCACTTATTGATAAACCGTTGTATGATTGGGGATAGGTTACACCCCAGAAGGAGACACCATGAGAAAAATAAGTATTATACTAATAGCAGTAATAGTCATAATGAGCTTCGGCAAAGCATTTGCAGAGCAAGATCGTGACAAGGACAGATCACGTGACCGCGAAGAGATGAAGAAAAAATGGAAAACCCGTCAAAAAGAGCAGCGTGACCGCGATAAGGGCGGTAAACATGGTGGACTCGGCGGGAGCATGATAGACCGATTTATCAATAATCCGCAGATAGCGGAGAGACTCAACCTTACAGACGACCAGCTTGCTAAACTCAGAAAATTGTCTGAACAATCTAAAGTTCAGCAGGAAGAACTCATGAAGGCCATGAAAGAGGCCAGCAGGAAACAGGCCGAGCTGATGATGTCTGACGAAGTCGATCGCAAGGCTCTCAAACAAGCGGTAAAGGATACAGGCAAGATCCGAACCGAGATTGGGTGGCTGAAAACGGAAGAACTGCTTGCGCTGAAAGAGATTCTTACCCAAGAGCAAAGCCAGACCATGAAAAACATGCGGAAGCAGCATCGTAAAAGCATGCAGGATCAAGGCGGTGACAGACGCGGTGGAGACATGAAGCGGCGCGAAGGTGATGACAGACGCGGTCGCGATATGAAGCGACGCCGGGATGAGGAGCAAGAACCAGCTGACCGCAAGGACCAAGGTGGCGGAGATATATTCACGATGTAGGTGGCATGCTTCGCTCGTAACACGGGAGAGGCACAGTCTTTTTCTCTATTTCTTGCGGATGATATCGGCGCCAAGTTTGCGGAGTTTGCGGTCGACATTCTCATAACCGCGATCAATGCATTGCGCGTTATCAATAACGCTTTCCCCTTCCGCGCAAAGCGCGGCAAGTAGAAGTGCCATTCCGGCCCTGATGTCAGGACTCGACATATGCAGACTGCGAAGCGATGCCGGGCCAGCAACGACAACACGATGCGGGTCGCATTGCACAATGCGCGCGCCCATATCGATCAGGCGATCCACGAAATACATACGGCTTTCGAACATTTTCTCGAAGAAGAGCATATTGCCTTTTGATTTTGTTGCCAGAACAATTGCAATACTCATGAGGTCGGATGGAAGGCTTGGCCAGATACCATCCTCTATTTTGGGAATGGCATTCCCAAAATCATTCTTTATTCGCAGTGATTGTTTTGCAGGAAGATGCAGAAGACCATCCTTAATGGTCCATTTGACGCCGAGTTTTTGAAAGGGTTTTGATATGACATCCAGATGGTTTGTCTCCACGTTATCGATCGATAGTTCACCGCCTGTTAATGCGGAGGCGGTAATAAAACTTGCCATGTCGATGTAGTCCATGGAAATCCTGTGTGTAGTGCCACCAAGGGAGTCTACGCCGTTTATCTTAAGGTAATTGGTGCCGATGCCTGATATATCTGCGCCCATTTTGTTTAACATATGACACAAGTCCTGCACGTGCGGCTCGCAGGCGGCATTAAAAATGGTTGTTCGTCCTGTGGCTAGCACAGCAGCCATAAGGATGTTTTCAGTCGCGGTGACGCTGGCTTCATCAAGAAGGATTCTTGCGCCGGAAAGCTTTCCGCGTTTAAAACGGAAAGCACCGTTGCCTTCCACACGTATTCCAAGTTTGGCCAGACCTTCGAAATGTGAATCGAGTCGTCTTCTCCCGATGATGTCCCCTCCTGGCGGGTAGAGTGTTATTGCACCGAGTCTGGCAGCCATGGGTCCGGCAAACAATATGGAGGAGCGGACCTTTTCACAAAGGTCTCTGCGGAGTCTGGTCTTGCGCAAGCCAGCAGCGCATATGGTGACTGTTCGGCCTCTGAGGTTAACGCTGACATTGAGATCATCCAGAATCTCCAGCATGGTATATACGTCATTGATTAGCGGAAGGTTCTGAAGACGAACAGGCTGGTCGGTCAAAACGCAGGCTGCGAGCATAGGGAGCGCTGCGTTCTTATTGCCTGGCGGCCGGTAATGGCCGCCTATCTTCTTTCCGCCATGGATGATGAACTTTGCCATGAGAATTAGTGTTCAGTGTTCAGTATGCAGAGTCAAGAGATTCCTCGGCTTCACTTATAGTTATGCCGAGGGATCTCGCAAGCATATTGTGCTTGCGCTAATTGAGGCTCTTGATTGTGGCGACTACATTCTCAACCGTGAAACCGAATTCTTCTGTCAGTTTCTGATAAGGAGCGGATGCGCCGAAATGGTCGATGCAAACGGTCTTACCGTCGAGACCGATATATTTCTCCCAACCTGATGAAACACCCGCTTCGATGGCAACTTTGCCTCCGCCTGCCGGAATGACACTGGCTTTATATGCGGCGTCCTGTTGATCAAACAGATCGCAGGAAGGCATGCTGACCACGCGTATGTTTTTCTCATTAGCGAGCTGATCGGCAGCGTCAAGCGCGAGCTGAACTTCTGAGCCAGTTGCAATCAGTGTGACGTCAGGCTCCCCTTCTCCGGTCTGCTTCAGGACATATCCGCCTTTTTCCACGTTATTGGCAGCCGGATAGACTGACCTGTCAATGACTTCGAGGTTCTGTCTGGTAAGAGCCAGGATGGATGGACCTGTTGTATTCTTTAACGCGGCAATCCATGCTGCTCCCGTTTCAGTTGGATCAGCAGGTCTGAAGACTGTTACGTTCGGAATAACGCGCAAGGCGGCCAGATGTTCGATTGGCTGATGTGTTGGGCCGTCTTCGCCGACAAAGAAACTGTCATGCGTGAATACATATATTACCGGTAAGTTCATTAGCGCGGCAAGGCGTATGGCTGGACGACAGTAATCAGAGAACACAAAGAACGTGGCTCCGAAGATTCTGAATCCACCATGCAGTGCGATACCGTTCATTACGGAACCCATGGCATGTTCTCTGATACCAAAGTGGAAATTTCTTCCGCAAAATGCGTGTTTTGTAATCGCATTGGCATCATTGATAAATGTTTTGGTACTTGGTGCCAGATCAGCGGATCCGCCGACAAGTTGCGGTATAGCAGCGCAGAGCTCCTGAATGACGTCGCCTGAAGCAGAGCGTGTTGCAGTGGCCTTTTCAAAATTAGGCAGAAGAGTTTCCAGGTTCTCAGGAATATGGTTTTCCATGTGCTGTTTCCATGCCTGCGCACGTTCAGGATTGGCTTCTGTGAATTTCTTGAAGTCACGGTCCCATTTTTTGTTCATGCGGGACAGCTTTTTAGCGCGTTCACCGAGAAGTTCGCGGACTTGTTCCGACACATAAAAGTCCTGATCTTCCGGAAGACCTATAGCTAGCTTCGTCGCCTTGATCTCGTCAACGCCCAGCGGTTCACCGTGAGCCGAGGCGGTATCGACCTTGTTCGGGCTGCCCCAACCGATATGCGAATGACAAATGATCATGGAAGGGCGAGTCTTCTCCCTTATAGCTTTCTTGATAGCTTTCTCGATCTGTTCGTAATCATGAGCATCAATTTCGATGACATTGAAATTATAAGACTGAAAACGTTTTTTAATGTCGCCAGTTTCTGCCAGATCTGTACTGCCCTCGATGGTGATTCTGTTGCTATCGTAGAAAACAACCAGTTTATTGAGTCCGAGATGTCCGGCAATGGAAAATGCCTCGTGACTTAAGCCTTCCATCAGGTCGCCGTCACCGCACATTACAAATGTATGGTGGTCTACAGGCTGGAAGTCATCATTATTGAAACGGTCTTGCAACATACGTTCGGCGGTAGCCATTCCGACAGCGTTGCCGCAACCTTGGCCGAGAGGACCGGTTGTTGTTTCGACACCAATTGTGTGTCCATATTCCGGATGGCCCGGAGTCTTGCTTCCCCATTGGCGGAATGCTTTGAGTTCGTCAAGAGGCAGATCGTAGCCTGAAAGATGCAGCATGCTGTACAGAAGCATCGATCCGTGACCGCCGGAGAGGACGAAACGATCTCTGTCCGCCCAGTCTGGATTGGAAGGATTGTGTTTCAGATAACCAAGCAGGAGAACAGACGCCACGTCCGCCATACCCATTGGCAATCCGGGATGACCGGAATTGGCCTGCTGGACTCCGTCCATGGCCAGTCCGCGAATTGTATTGGCAACTAAATGTAGTTCTTCGTTGGAAACATTTTTCATAATATACTCTTTCTATAACTGTTGTTTGTGTATTTGGTGTAAATTCAAGAAGAATGTATTTCAAAATTGGAGCATTTTGTCGAGACAAACCCTCGGAGAAGGCAATGGGGAATAGGCAATGGGCAATACGATTTCTGTATTGATGCGCAATTGCTTGACAGTTGTGCTTGCTGTGGTACATTTTCTTAGCTCGGGACAATACATTACTAAGGAGTAAGATTATGGCGAAGAAATACGTTTATTCTTTTGGCGGAAGCAAGTCAGAAGGAAATGCAAAAATGAAAATGTTACTTGGCGGAAAAGGCGCTAATCTAGCTGATATGGCTACTTTAGGGCTTCCTGTCCCACCTGGATTTACCCTTACCACAGATGCATGTGACCAGTATTACCAAATAGGACAAAAGAATATATTTACTCTCATGAAGCCTCAGATCAAGACAGCTTTGCAGCGGCTGGAGAAGTCTACAGGTAAGACTTTTGGAGCCGGCCCGAATCCCCTGCTTCTTTCTGTTAGATCCGGCGCTGCGGTTTCCATGCCCGGAATGATGGACACGGTATTGAACTTGGGGCTTAACGATGACACGGTCAAAGCCATGATCAAGCTGACAGGCAATGAGCGTTTTGTCATGGATTCATACAGGCGTTTCATTCAGATGTTTGGTGATGTTGTAATGGGCGTACCACACCATGATTTTGAGCATGAGCTCGATGCAGTCAAGAAGAAGAAGCGTGTTAAACTGGATACAGACCTGAATGTTGACGATCTGAAAGAGGTCATTGTTCGCTACAAGAAGGTGGTCAAGCGTAAGACAGGCAAGAATTTTCCGAATGATCCAATGGAACAACTTTACGCTGGTGTGGATGCGGTGTTCGGGTCCTGGAACAACCCGCGGGCTATAAAATATCGTGAGCTGAATGATATTCGCGGCTTACTTGGTACTGCCGTCAATGTTCAGACGATGGTTTTTGGTAATTCGGGCGAGAATTCCGCTACGGGTGTAGCGTTTACACGCGACCCTTCCACGGGCGCAAACAAATATTTCTATGGAGAGTACTTAATCAATGCGCAAGGTGAAGATGTGGTAGCGGGCATCCGCACGCCACAGCAGATCACGCGTGCTGGTTCAAGTGACTGGGCCAAAGCGCAGAAGATATCGGAAGCCAAGAGGAAGAAAGAATTTCCATCACTTGAAGAACTCATGCCGAAAATGTTTAAGCAGTTGGACAATATCCGCCGCAAACTGGAGAAGCATTACACGGACATGCAGGATATAGAGTTTACAATCGAGCATGGCAAATTATATATGCTTCAGACCAGAGGCGGCAAACGAACCGCAGCCGCGGCTGTGAAGATTGCCTGCGACATGGTCAAAGAGAAGCTTATTACGGAGAAAGAAGCGGTTTTACGTGTTGATCCTGCATCGCTTGATCAGCTGCTTCATCCAGTCTTTATCAAGTCTTCGGAAGATAAGGCTAAGAAATTGGCAGTAGGGCTTCCGGCATCACCGGGCGCCGCAACGGGTCAGGTTGTCTTTTCGGCTGATGAAGCAGAAGTATGGTCTGACATGGGAAAGAATGTCATTCTTTGTCGTATAGAAACCAGTCCCGAGGATATTGGCGGAATGGCTGTTGCCAAGGGTATTCTGACAGCGCGCGGGGGTATGACCTCTCATGCGGCGGTTGTTGCCCGCGGGATGGGTATCTGCTGTGTTGCGGGTGCTGGCGAGATTCATATGAACTACAAGGCCAAGAAACTTATGGTCAAAGGTGTTACAATCAAGCAGGGCGATTGGATTTCTCTGAACGGCTCGACAGGAGCTGTTTATAAGGGAGCGATTGATTCTGTTGACCCGAAATTAACAGGACCTTTCAATGAGATCATGAAGCTTGCCGATAAATATCGCAAGATGGGTGTCAGAACAAACGCGGATACGCCAGCAGATACGGCAGTCGCAGTGAAATTTGGCGCTGAAGGAATCGGTCTTTGCCGTACGGAGCATATGTTTTTCGAGGGCAACAGGATTACATCTTTCCGCAGGCTTATTCTTGTTGCTGAAACGGTTAAGAATTTGCGTAAGGAGTTGGCATTTGCCGAAGGCGCGGAAAAGAAAAAACTGGAAGCAGAGCTTAAGCAGCCGGAAAAGCAGTATAATCAAGCGCTTAAGGAGCTTCTGCCGCTGCAGAGAAAAGACTTTATCGGTATTTTCAAAGCGTTGCAGGGTCGCCCCTGCACTGTCAGACTGCTTGATCCGCCGCTGCATGAATTCCTTCCGCACGACGCGGCGGGCCAGAAGGTGATGGCAAAGCAGATGAAAGTTCAGGCTTCGGATATCAAGAGGCTTGTTAATTCACTGCACGAGTTCAACCCAATGCTTGGTCATCGTGGTTGCCGTCTGGGAATGACATATCCGGAAGTTACGGCGATGCAGGCGCGTGCCATTTGTGAGGCGGCTGCGGTTGTTAAGGGTGCTAAGCCGGAAATCATGATACCGTTGGTGGGCCATGTTGCAGAACTTGCCAATCAGACAGCGATTGTCCGGAGCGTCATGAAGGCTGTTGAGAAGGAAAAGAAAAAGAAGCTCAAAATCATGATAGGAACGATGATTGAAGTACCTCGCGCTGCGGTGACGGCTGACGAAATAGCGAAGGAAGCAGAATTTTTCTCGTTCGGAACGAACGATCTTACCCAGATGGGTTGCGGTTTCTCTCGTGACGATGCGGGCAAATTCCTGGGTGAATATGTTGAAAAGGGTGTATATGACTACGATCCGTTCCAGGTCCTGGATCAAGCTGGCATTGGCAGACTGGTAAAAATGGCTGTCAAACTGGGCAGAAAAACCCGTAAGAACATCAAACTTGGTATCTGTGGCGAGCATGGCGGTGACCCGCAATCGGTTATTTTCTGCCATAAGATTGGCTTAAACTATGTCTCATGCAGTCCTTACAGGGTGCCTATAGCGCGTCTTGCAGCTGCTCAGGCAGCATTGATGGATTAATAATTAAACAAGGATGAGATTATGAGCGTAGAAAAGATTACGGCAGCAATTCGTGATATACCCGACTTTCCCAAAGAAGGCATTCTTTTCAAGGATATTACGCCAGTCCTTTCTGATCCAGAACTGTTTAAGATGACTATTGATATCTTCTGTGAGCAGATTAAGGACAAGGGCATCACTAAAGTCGCGGCTATTGATGCCAGAGGCTTTATTTTTGCAGGTGCGATTTGTGATAGGCTGAATATGGGCATGGTCTTGATTCGCAAGCAGGGTAAATTGCCGTATAAAACTTATGAAGAAGCGTATGATCTGGAATATGGCTCGAACACGCTGGCTATTCATCAGGATTCGTTTGAGGAGGGTGAGAAGGTCGCGCTGATAGATGATCTGCTTGCTACGGGTGGAACAGCTGCGGTATCAGTGAGTCTTATCGAGAAGGCCGGTGGTGAAGTTGCAAAGATCCTTTTCCTTGTCGAACTGGCATTCCTGAAGGGCCGCGAGAAGCTGGGCGACCACGACATCTTCGCCTCTGTCATCTACTGACGAGCTGTGCTGATAGGCTTTGATAAAAAGGAAGAGAACTTATTGCTGCTTGTGGGCTCGGGGGCATTATGTTCCACAGTCCACAGTCCACAGTCCACAGTCCTACTTCCGCCTTCGGCGGGCAGCGATCTCGGGTGCTTCTTTGATGCAGTCGACGAGGATTTTGAATGATTTCGTAAAAAGTTCAAAGCCGGATTGTTTTAATTTCACGGGTGCCTCTCCTACCTCGTCCCAGCCTTTAACGTTGAGGTCATCGGCCGGTTTCTCAAGTTTCTCCCAGTTGTTGAAGAGTCTTCCCCATGTGCTACCGAGAATATCTTTCAGAAGTTTCTGGTGTGTCGGATACCAAAACGAGTCGTGATAGAGAACGCTTGCGATGTATGCCCATGGCGCGAGAAAAGTTTTCAAACTCCATTCGATAGGTTTCTTCAGACTGCCCCAGTAAATCTTATGCTGCATACGGCTGGCAAATGTCATTTTTTTGAATGGGCCCGAGAAGTTCCAGTTTTTCCTGGTCTCCTCAACGTCACCGACAATATCGATTTCATTTATATCTCCGCAGCCGAGTCCTTTTTCATGTGCGAGTCGGATGAACTTGATGTCATTAAGCGGATCCATGCCCATCAATTTTGCTGCCACTGCATCAATAGCTACCTGATCGTTGGAAGCGAGAATAACATTTTTGACGTGCGGTACCATGCAACGCGGCCCCGGGCCATCGCCGGCGAATGTGCCGTCCATCACAGCAAAGAGACCGCTGTGGATTTTCTTTTGTATCATCAGAAGGTCGACCAGAGTTTCGTGGATTACCGGATGCGACCAATGTCTTTTCTCATTAAGGAGTCCTCCGAACGCGTTTTTCATTGCGCCGGTTGTGGTTGTGAAAACGTGTGTCTTGACTGTGGGAAGGTGGATAATGTTCTCACCGATAAAGCGTTTGGGAATCATGAAGCCGTCTTTATATACATCATTGAGGACAAGAAACTCATCAGCGAGGTCACCAACGGCATCGCGGACATTGATCCATTCAACACCTTCTTCATAGAGGTGTATGTTGCGCAGGCCATGGTTGTTGATAACATTTACCTGTTTGTTCTCTCGTTCGCCGAGATATGAATCGATGACGACGGTTCGGTTATGGCAGCCATGGATGAGGTCGCTTTTGTAGCCGTCTTTTTTCATGGAGCGGATTACGCCGTCGAGCTGCCATGGTGTGGTTGAGGCGGCGGGAAAGAAAACATGCCAGCTAATGTTGATCTTGAGTGCGGTGTCCTTGTCTTTGGGCAGGACGGACTGGTAATCGGCGAGGTTCATCAGGCGATGGTAGTCCTCGAGGACGGTTTTTGGTGAGGTCTTGAGTATGGCTACTTTGGATTTGCTCATGCGGGTAATCTAAGGTGTGGCGCCTGTACTGTCAAGCGGATGGTAGGTTTTGTGCTCAGGAGAGTTTTGCCCGCCCGTCAGCTGACGGACTAGATGCCCGGGACCATGTCTGCGGCTTGGTAAATCTACGCAGATAAAGACTTGTTTGCATTCTCCCGTGTTACTTGTTATCTGTTACGTGTTACACGGGCGTAGCCCGTTCTCAATGAGGGGAGATATTTGATATGAGAAGATTATGTCTTTTATGTTGTGTTGTGCTTCTTGCGGTTACATCGGTTCAGGCGATAGATGTTGGTGAACTGGAAATGGAGTTGGATTTTCAGTTGGTCAGTGCTTATGTATGGCGCGGCATGGTCTTGAATGATGAACCTTGTATACAACCATCGTGGGACATAACAGCGGACGCTTTTAATCTGAACATCTGGGGTACTTGGGATTTAACCAGTGTGTCGAACTCATCAGCACGGACAAGGATGGACGTTACACTCGATTACAGCAAGACTGTGGGTCAGAACATATTCAAGGTTGGAGTAGTATCGTATATATATCATGAAGCTTCCGAGGGTGAAGCGGAAGATACTTTTGAGGCAACATTAGATTATGCCCTGGATGTACCAAGCTGGTCTGTTTTGCCTTCATTGACTGTTAATTATGATTTTGGTGAGATTAAAGGCTTTTACTCCACATTAGGTTTTGCGGCAGCGGTTCCCCTGGACGACAAGATATGGGATATGAATATGTTTCTCTATCTCAGCGCTGGTGACGCAAATTACGTGAATTATAATTTCAATCCTGCCGACCGAGACGGAGATGCGCTGGATGCATCGTTGATAGATGTTGAAATCAGGTTTGCATTTCCTTACAGGACTCGTGATAACTGTACAGTTGTTCCGGAAGTTCGCTACATGATGCTTATCGGGTCTGATATCAAGGATATGGTTAAGCAGAGGGGCCAGGACACAGAAGAGATGGTGTATATGGTGTCCATGAATTTTGCATTCTAGCGATGTATGGTTTGTGATCTGTGGTCGCTGCGGTACGTTAGCTCGGACGATTCTTTACTTGAAATCCAGCCATTCATCATCCATTATTCCTCTCTCATCATTATTTTCATGGGGATATAGCTCAGTTGGTAGAGCGGTTGGTTCGCAATCAACAGGTCGGGGGTTCGACTCCCCCTATCTCCACCAATTTGCACTTCCTAGTGCAAATTGCCTCGGCGTAGCTGCAAGCGAAGCCGGGCTACTATTTCAGCAATCATGGCTGAGCACCTTGGGTTCGTACTACGAGGCTTCAACCTAAACAGCATAATATCCTGTTCATCCTGTCTGAAAAAAACTATCTTTCCACCCATGACAAAAAAACCAGTAAATACACGTCTGATTGCAGCCATTATCATTGCCGACTGGCTGAAGACGGGCAATTTCCCTGATCGGGCTCTCTCGCGTGTCACAAATGACCGTGCGTTCATCACTGAGCTGGTCTACGGATCCGTCCGCCGCAAGGAGTCTCTTAAGTGGTGCATCAACCAGTTTATTGGTAAGGATCAGGAGTGGTTCATACTCTCCTGCCTGATGGTCGGCACCTATCAACTGATCTTTATGGATAACGTAGAGACCTATGCCGCCATCAATGAGACCGTAGAAGCTGTCAAAACCGAAAACCCGCATGCTGCTGGGTTCGTTAATGGCGTCTTGCGCAACTGCCAGCGAAAAACCGACGAACTCAAGGACGGCCTGAGAATGCAACCCCTGGCAATCCGGGAGTCTCATCCGGAAATCCTGGTACAGCGATGGACACGAAACTTTGGCGCAGAGAAATGTGCGGACCTTTGCACTTTCAACAACAACCGGCCGGAAACAATCATCATACCCAACATACTCAAGACTACAATCGATGATTACCTGGCTCTTCTGAAGGAGAATGATATCGATGCCAGATTACACCCTCTCTTTCCCGACATCTGTATCATCCTTCCACGCGGCATCAGTCCCGCAAAGTTGCCGGGCTTCGATGACGGTCTTTTCAGCGTACAGGATCCTTCAACCCTGAACTCGATTGCACTACTCGACCCTCAACCGGGCGAAACGGTCCTCGATGCATGCGCCGCACCGGGCGGAAAAGCCATACTCATAGCACAAAAAGTAGGGGTAAACGGCAATGTCATCGCCATGGACCTTCATGAGGATCGGCTTGCAATACTGGAAGAAAACGCAAAACGCATGGATACGGACAATATTTCTATTGTACAGGGCGATGCTTCGTCCGGGATCAGTATCAAAAAAGCCAATAACAGCGAAAAGTACCATAAAATACTGCTGGATGTGCCATGTACCAATACCGGTGTACTCCGCAGAAGGCCGGATGCACGCTGGCGCTTTTCAGAAAAAAGACTAAAAGAGCTTGCAATACTTCAGGATTCTATGCTGAACTCCGCCTCGCAATTTTTGGCGCCCGGCGGGACATTGGTTTACAGTACCTGCAGCCTGGAGCCTGAAGAAGGAGAACAACTCATAGAGAAATGGCTGAAAACACATTCAGAGTTTGAACTGAAGAAGCAAGTATTTACCTGGCCGCCGGAAACGGGCTCAGACGGAACCTTCGCTGCTTCCATCGTTCGAAAGTAATCCGCTCACCTATACATTTATGAAAATACTTTGCTCATCCAATATGCCTTATGCTGAAGAGGCATTCAGCACACTCGGCGATGTGGTCGTGAAAGACGGCCGCGCCATTACCGCCAAGGATATACGTGACGCAGAACTCCTTGCCATACGATCGACAACCAGGATCGACGACGACAGCATCAAGAACAGTGCCGTAAAATTCGTTGGTACAGCGACCATCGGCACAGACCACCTGGATATCCCCATGCTGGAGGAGAAAGGTATCAAATGGTGCTCCGCACCCGGATGCAACGCAAATAGCGTAGCCGAATATATAGTCTCATCCCTGTTGGCGCTCGACAATCAGCATAACCTGACACTTGAAGGTGAAACCATCGGCATCATAGGGGTCGGGAATGTTGGCAGCCTCGTAACAGAGAAAGCCGAAGCACTCGGAATGAAAATCCTTCTCAACGATCCTCCGCGCGAATGCGCGGAGTCCAAACAACCATCAACCATCAACCATCAACCATTTATTCCCTTGGATGAGTTGTTGCATGAATCCAATATCGTTACGATGCATGTTCCCCTGACAGATAACAATGGCCACCCTACTCTCCAGATGGCAAATGATGAATTTTTCCACAAAATGCGGCCGGGCACAATATTCATCAACAGTTCACGCGGTGCTGTAATGAATACCACCGCGCTCCTTACAGCAATGGACGAAGGACTTGTGTCACACGCAACAATCGATACGTGGGAAAATGAACCGAGTATAAGTCGGGACCTACTCGATCATGCCGACATCGGAACGCCGCATATAGCCGGCTATTCGTTTGACGGCAAAGTCAAGGGCACAGTCATGGTCTACCGTGAAGCATGTGAATTTCTCGGCCAGGATCCGGTATGGACACCCGATGCACTTTTACCGGAGCCAGCTGTCCCGGAGATTAATATCGATGTATCAGGCATGACAGACGAAGAAGCTCTCTGGAAGATTGTCCAACAGGTCTATAACGTGCAAATAGACGACACAGCACTACGTGCAAAGCCCAAAAGTTTCGATCAGCTCCGCCGCGACTATCACACCAGGCGGGAATTCCGCTTCACAAAGGTAAATGCCCAAAACGCATCGGATAATCTCCTGACAAAAATATCAACAATCGGCTTCGCAAGATGAACCATCAACGAACCAAAGGTGAGCTACTATACGGACGACAGCCAATCATTGAATGCCTGCGAGCAAAACGCCGCACCATGTACGAACTGCATATTCTGAGCACCGCAAAACCGTCATCCATGCTTGACGAGATCCTTGCAGAAGTACGAAAAAAGAAAATACCCATGAAACAATGTAATCGCAGACAGCTTGATGACCTTACCTCAGATGCCAATCATCAGGGAGTTGTGTTGAGAGTATCGGAATATCCATATTTATCACTGACCGACCTTATAAATTTTCTGCGTAAACGTGAAGACGATTCACTGGTTCTTATTCTGGATCATATCGAGGATCCGCAGAACGTCGGGTCTCTACTTCGAGCCGCAGACGCGGCAGGCGTCGATGCAGTAGTGTTGCCTGCAAAACGGGCGGCAGGCATAACACCCGCAACAGTCAAGGCTTCGGCAGGTGCTGCTGAACATGTCAAAGTCTGTCTTGCAACCAGCTTTATTGATTGCATCAAGACATTGAAGAAAGAAGGCCTGCGTCTTGCTGGACTTGAGGCGGATAATTCAGAAACCTATACTCAAACAGATCTTACTGGTCCATTGGCTCTTATTGTCGGAAGCGAAGGTAAAGGCATGAGTCAAAAGGTCAGGGAGAATTGCGATACACTTCTTAAGATACCCATGAGCGGGAAAGTTTCTTCGTTAAACGCCGCTCAGGCAGGTGTCATCACGCTTTTCGAGATGCAGCGCCAACGGAATTCAAAATAGCCAGCGCTGACACACAAGCAGCTTCAGTCCGCAATGTCCGACAGCCCATTGTCACGCAATCAAAGCCATGTTCATTCAGCAGTCCTAATTCATGCTCGGTCCAGCCACCCTCTGGGCCTATCGCCAATAATACTCTTTCGTCTCTTCTAAGCTGAATTTCACCAAGTGGCTTATTGTCCTCACCTGGATGAGCTACAAGCCGCGTGCCTGCCGGAAAAATCTCATCCAGCTCATCCTCAAGAAACACCTTTAACTGCCGGGTAATGCTCACGTCCGGCACCATTGTATCTCCCGCCTGTTCCAGCCCTTCTATCATACAGGGCATATAACTCTCCTCTTCCAGCCAATGAGTATCAAAATAGAAACGCTCTACCTTGGATGCGTTCGTAAGAATGATTCGACCTACCCCCATAGACGGTAATACAGACCAGAGCCGTTTCATGACAAGCGGTCGCGGCAACGCCAACATGATATCTATCTTCGGGCGCTCAGGATAAGAATGATTGAATTCCGTATGCATGACAACCGCCTCATCGCTGACCTCATGCACCACCCCTACCCCCCTGGGTCCGTTCACAAGACCAACCTTCAGCTGCTTGCCCGGTTCCGCCTTCAGGATATCGAGTATATGCCGGGCCTTTGTGCCATCCAAACGCACCATTCCGTCATCATCAATATCTGTTTGATCTATAAGTACAATATTCATATTTCGAGATGAAGAATACGGATGCGGGATACGGGATGCAAGATATAATGGACGGTGGACTGTCTTGACACTATACACTCTACTCTTTCCCTCATGGATTTATTTGAAGCAATTGAAAAAAGACACAGCTATAGCACCTGAGCGGTTGACCCTCAGCAACACTTATCTGTAAAAACCATTTTAAAAGTTTTGAAATCACTATTCGGCTTGTGCTACAACACGGTCAGTTATGGAGACATCTGAACATAAGGGCATGTGTCGTAATGCCGTGTGGCTGATTGCAATACTGATGTCTGTCTGGGGTTGCCATTCGCCTTCTCGCTCTGATACCTCGGCAGCCCAGTCGCATGCAGTGTGGGTCTGGAACGCGGAAGAGTTTCGAGGGAAGAAGGAAGTAAACCGCTTCACCTCGTTCTGTGAGGATAACTCTGTCGGTATCGTCTTTCTTCATTTTGCGGGAAACTACGCCAACATCAAACGCGTAACCGCGGCCTGCACTGAGAAGGCAATCCGTGTGTATGCCCTCACCGGCAGGCCAGAGATGGCACTCAAGAAAAACCATAGCGAAATAGTTCTGTTCATAGACAAGGTACAACGTTATAATTCAGCCTGTCGCCCCGAAGAGCGGATGCGTGGTGTGCATTTAGATGTAGAGCCTTATTTGCTCGAAGCGTTTTCTGTCGGATCGAGAGAAAGTATACTCGTGGACTATATCAATATGTTGAGACTGGCAGATAATCACCTACAGGAAAAAGATATGCTTCTGGGGGCCGATATACCGTTCTGGTTCGATGGCAAAAGTCAGCATGGCGAAACGCACAAGTACGGTGTTAAACTGGACGGCATCCTTAAAACTGTCTCAGAACACGTCATCGATCTAACCGATTATATATGTATCATGGCGTACAGGAATTATGTTGATGGTCATGATGGTATAATTAACATTTCACAAAACGAGGTCCGTTATGCCTCACGAGCAGGTAAGCGGGTCTATATCGGACTGGAGACAGGCTCAGGTGAAAGCATCCCCCAAAAAACGACTTTCGCGAACAAGGGGAAAAGCAAACTGATATCAGCTATCAAAGAAGTCGAGAAAATCTTTGCCGACGAAAAGTCTTTTGCTGGTATGGCGATACATCATTACAAATCATGGCGGGAACTTGACTGATAATGTTTAAACTTAATTTCAAGAACTTCTTTATATTTTGTTGCGTTTGGGGCTCAATCGGCTTCTTAATGGGGACCGAAATTCTCATGGGCCCATCACGCTGGATCATAGACATAGCAAGAAGTAGCCCGGAAAAGGCATTCATAGAAGGACCGGCCATCAGAACCATAATCCTGCTCTTGATCTCAGTTTCATTGACCGTCTCCCTTTTTATCACCCGGACACTGCTGAAAACCAATAAGAAGCATATCCGATTTGGTATTCCCTGCCTGCTGGCCCTCTTTCTGAGCTCGACCCTTTTCATGTGGGCCAACCCGAAAAAGTTCAGGAAAGCTGGGGCAGAAATACCGCAGGTTTCAGAACGTTTTACCGTCGGCTCCTACCCGGAGCTGGAGAAACTTGAGGAACTCAAAAAAGACGGCTATACGGGGGTCATTTCCCTTTTGCACCCGGCTGTAGTCCCCTTTGAGACAACTCTTATAAGAAGGGAAAAAGCCGATGCGGAAAAGGTCGGTATCGAGTTTATTCACATGCCGATGCTGCCCTGGATCAGCGACAACAAGAACTCACTCCAACGCCTCAGGGAACTCACTCTGACCGGTGAAGGCAAATATTACATACATTGCTACCTTGGCAAGGATCGGGTGAGCGTTGCCACCAGGACGATTATTGATGCCGATCCAGCATTCGCGGGCGCTTTTGGCAAACGAGCGCGTAAACTCATAAAGCGCTATACTCTTGAACGCGGGAGAGTTCTGGTTCCGGCCGAGAATGTATACCTGATCCCTTACCCCACCCATGAAGAGTATTTCTCATATATAATAGGCGCCAATATCAACCGTGTTATATGCATTATGGATCCGTCCGAAGCAAGTAGCAACAAGATCATCACAAACTCCGCAGCTATCCTCTCTTCATATAACGTCGAACAGATCAATATGCCCATCAGGCGCGAAAATTACGATCCTTCAGATATTCGCAAGGTCATCGCTAAGGTCATGGAAACCAATACGCCGGTGGTTGTATTTGACTTTAAATGCCCGAGTTTCAGAACCGAGGCCTTTATCCAGTCGTTCAACGATGACCGCCCTGCCCTGCCCCCGTCTTTCCTTAAA
>JAUUYL010000062.1 GCA_030590485.1 Lentisphaerota bacterium
CAGCAGTTCTCATTTTGACATCCAGCGCCTGTAGTTGTCCAAGGAGTTTAGAATTTTACATCAATCAATATCAAGCAATATAAGGGCCAGACAATTAGAGCAATACTTTATGATGCAAATGCTTTTGTAACAGGCGCACTTGAGAGCAAAACTGGTGTTACAGCTCTATCTCAAAAGTGTAGAAGAGCGAGACTCCAGATTCCAAAGGCACTTCATAAAGACCTTTCCCACGAACATACTCAGGGAATGCGATGTCTTCATCAAAAAGATTTCTCACGGCCAAGCTGTGTCGGGTCGGCATTGCTCCTGTTTTCGCAGAATATGCGAAAGAAAGATCCAGCGTTGTCGAAGAATCAACATCAGCAACATGCCCTTTTATACCATCAATATAATGAAGTAATACGGATGCAGAGAACTTACCCAACGATTTCTGCAGTCCAAATGTAGAAGTGAAATCAGGTATATGAATGAATTCAGCGTGGTTTCCTGCTCCACCCGAACTGCGATCCTCATCATAAACATGATCAACATTCAAGAAAAGGTTCATATTCCTCGGTAAAATATATTTAATCTCGAGCTCAGTGCCGTTGACATGGAACTTACTGCCATTCGCATAGACATTCACATCGTCGTACACCACACCGCTGTCGAGCGTGACCGAGCCGATTGTCCGAAAGATTACATCGTCATACTCAGAACGATAGGCGACGGCTTGAATATAGCAGTCCCCCACCACTGTTTGGTATGACAACTCGCCTGATGTACTCTTTTCAGGAGAGAGATTGTCCGCACCAAAAACAGTCTTTCCGGGAGTCATAAAATATAGCTCGAAAAGATTGGGCGCCCGAAACGACTGGCCAAAGATGAGCTTAACCGAAGAATCCTCACTTAAGCGGCGCAATACCGTGGCTCTGGAAGAAGTGTTCTCACCGAAAAGTTCGTTTTCAGTATGACGAGTGCCAACGAGAAACGTCCAGTCATCGATATCATACGCACCCTGTAGAAACCCCGAGTATTCATACATATGCTTGTCCTTGAGATTATTGTCAGCAATTAACACTCCGCTCTCGTAGTTGCTATACTCTTCGCTTTTTCTGTAATCGTAGTCTGCTCCGAACTCGAGACTGATGTCTTTCGATAAATCGAGATTATTTTTCAAGCTAGCCACATATCTGCGACCTAAAATGTTGGCTCTCACGGTATCGTCTGCTGCCCGGGAAAGGTTACGCTCATGCGCATCATAGGAAAGCTGAAAATCTGACATGGCTGTAGCACACCAGTCGTGCATCCATGTGTAGGAGACGAGAACACCGTCAACATCATGATTATTCCCTGCACCGCTGATATGTCTCGGAACGACACCTAGATAACTTTCATCCACAGCAAAGGCGTTTAAAAGAAGATTATGTTCTCCAAATACAAAATCGATTGTCACATCTTTTGATGACACATAATCTCGAACACTGTCAGTGATACCAAGCTCATCAGTAAAATTAAAACTATCGCCATGCTCTTCGCGAAGGTTTAAAGCCACAGCAAGAGAAATGTTCTCGTCTGATTTCAGGAGCCAATGACCTCCCGCCGCATACGCGCCGTTGTTACCACCCCCAACATGAACTGTTCCTCTCTGCCCGGTTACCTCGGGTTTCCGCAGCACAATATTGATCGCCCCGGAGTATGCCTGGGAACCATAAAGAACTGACGCCGGCCCCTTAAGAACTTCTATACGTTCAACACTCCTGATGTCTATGCGGTCAATATTGCCCTCACCGGTCACAGCGTTCCAGGAGGGAACACCATTGATCATCACAAGAACCTTGTTAGCATAATGATCCTGCAGAACGCCCCTGCCCGTGGGCATATTTCGCTTGAGATACGTTCTGTAGACCTCGAATCCACTTACCGTCTGCAAAGCTTCTGAGACAGAAAGAAACCCATAATCATTAATCATCTTTCTATCTATAACGGCAACGATTGATACTGTATCAATCATACGAGTAGATCTGGTGGAAGCAACTGTGACCTGTGTCTTCAGGAGGTCATCCAGTGACATGCTGAAATAATCTTCTTCAGCAAAAGCGACTCCTGCAAAGAAGATACTCAGAGCCAACACAAACATTAATTTATCTTTTACATTCAACATAGGCAACCTCTCAGCAGTTCACATAAGTATAGAAGCAAAACATCTTAAATCAAGAGGAAACAAGATCTCGACAACACTCTGATGGCATTACCTTTCGCATTTGTCTATATTCAGCAGTCATTAATCTGCAAGTTGGATTTCAGCTTGGCGGCATGTAGCGTTTATCTAATTGAAACGCGTTTTTGATATGACGTATTACTATCTTTGTTCCATTGATCTCCCCTATCACCTCAACTATATCAAAACGAAAACAAACAGCAGAATTCTTAAGTCTCTTGATATATCTTACCGCGGCCCGACAGAGCTTGCTTCGCTTTTTCCTGTCAACAGATGATGCCGGACGCCCAAACGCCTCGGTTTTCCGGGTCTTCACCTCAACAAACACCAATTCATCGCCATCACGCGCAACAATATCCAACTCATCATGCGGAGGAATATGAACACGCCTTCCAAGAATTTTATACTTCTTGCCCTTCAGCATCTCCTCGGCCTGCGCCTCGCCCCATTCGCCAGTTTCAAGATGTTTCGGTTTCGCCATGACTACCTGCTGCAGACTTTCAGCCTGCATATGCCTTTCAACTCTGATCCCGGGCTAAACCATTTCGCCCTTACAGAGCTCATTCCCCCGTGTTGTCACGCCTTTGGCGTGGCAAACGTGTTACCTGCGACCTGTCTCGTTTAAGGCGCAGCCTTAAAAGCCCATATTCTGTTGCCCCAGGCCTAGCGCTTCTCTCACAGGTGCAAAACTTCTGCGATGCACTAAACACGCGCCCAAAGTCTTCAGTGCCTCCATGTGAATTTTCGTTCCATAGCCCTTATGCCTCGCAAAGCCATAGCCCGGATACTGCTCGTCAAGCTCAAGCATCATACTGTCACGCGTTACCTTAGCGATAACACTAGCCGCAGCTATGAGCATGCTTTTAGAATCGCCCTTAACAATGGCCATTGAAGAACATGACAAACCTTTGACCGGCAATCCATCAACAAGCGCATATTCAGGAAAGGGGTTGATGGCTTCTGTTGCGCGTGCCATCGCCAGATGTGTCGCGCGCAGAATATTTATTTCGTCGATTTCGGCGACAGTTGAGATTCCAACGCCAATCTCTACGGGTTTGGCTTCTTTCAGGATTAAGAGAAATTCTTCTCTGGATTTCCCGGTAAGCTTCTTGGAATCGGTAAGTCGGCTGAAAATGCCGTCAACCTCAGATTCAGCATAATCAGGGGACATTAGAACAGCTGCGGCGACTACAGGGCCAGCCAAAGGTCCTCTGCCCGCCTCATCTATACCAGCGAGACGAGTTATTCCCTGACCCCAATGCTGACGCTCATACTTGAGCATACATTTCTTCACGCTTCACGAGACCTATTTGCGTATTTTTTCGCGCAGGCGAGATTTTTTGCCAGTACGATCACGAAGATAATACAGTTTTGCACGCCTCACATGACCGGAACGCAGAACTTCAACCTTCTTGACATGAGGAGTATGAACAGGGAAAACCTTTTCAACTCCAACACCGTAAGAAATACGTCGTACTGTATAAGTCTCTGTGGACCCAACGCCATCTCTGGCTATAACTGTACCCTCAAAAATCTGAACACGCTCTTTCTCACCTTCATACACTTTTGTGTGAACTTTTACTGTATCGCCAATTCTAAATTCCGGCGCATTCTCGATCATGTTCTCTTTATTTATCTTGTCTATTACATTACTCATTCTTATACCCCTTGTCCCCATGAAACGTGAAACGTAAAACGTAACACGAAGCAAGGAACTCTAGTCTTTATTCTCCAAAAGATCCGGTCGTCTTTCCTCTGTCCTTTTCATGGACTCTTCAGCACGCCATTGTGCGATTTCGCCATGATGCCCTGAGAGCAACACATCCGGAACTTTCATACCCCGAAAATCCGATGGCCTGGTGTACTGTGGATATTCCAGCAAGCCGTTACAAAACGATTCCTGGTCCAACGCACCATCTCCGCCCAAAACGCCAGGCAATAGCCGCACAACTGCATCAATAACCACAGCCGACGAAAGTATACCGTTTGTCAGAACATAATCACCGATTGATATTTCGTCGGTTACCAATTCTTGACGAACCCTCTCGTCAACGCCCTCATAATTCCCACATATAAAGATCAAATGGCTTTTCTCAGCCAACTCTCGCGCCACAGACTGATCGAATTTACGACCCTGCGGCGTCATCAAAATCACTTCTGCCGACTCATCCGACACTGACTCCACTGCATCGAACAACGGCTCTGGCATCATCAGCATGCCCGGCCCCCCTCCGTACGGCTTATCATCTATAGACTTTCGCGTATCTTTTGCAAAGTCTCTTAAGTTAACGATGTTAAACGACACCGCATCCTTATCCGCCGCACGCCCCAGTATACTCTCGCCAAGAATTCCCCGAAGCATATCAGGGAAAATGGTAACAATATCAATGGAGAGTCTTTCCCCCATAAAACACCCACAGAGCAACTATTTTTCTGTTTTCTCAGCCTCGGCTTCTTCCGCAGGTTTCTCTTCTGCAGGAGCTTCTTCAGCTTTTGCCGCAGGCGTTTCAACTGCAGGGGCTTCTTCTACCGCCGCTGCCTTTTCTACTGGTGCTGCAGCCGCCTTTTCAGCTTTTTCTCTGGCTTGCTTCTTAAGCTTTGGTTTTTCCGAAGCACCGGGGTTGTTTGCCTGTTTAATTAAACTTCTTACAGTATCGGAAATTTCTGCGCCGTTACTTTTCCAATGTTCAATTCTATCAAGCTTGAGCTCGAACTTTGCACCCGATTTCGTTGGGTCATACCAACCCAGGTTTTCAATAAAACGACCATCGCGCGGTGAACGCTTGTCTGCTGCCACAACTCGGTAGCTAGCGTTATTCGTCGCTCCGGTCCTTCTTAATCTTACTGCTACTGCCATAATTCCTCCAATTACACTCTTATTGGTCATCAAAGCGGGGGATAATTGCAATTAATTGAATGGTTTGCAAGCTTTCTTGTGCTTTTTTTACGAAAAGCTCAATTGGCCATTATCTTAACTTTTTACCTTAGTTTTCTTACTTTCTGTTCCAATCGCAAACGAAAGTTTTTTTGCTTTAAGCGAAACCTCGATTGTATCGCCCTTTTCCAATTTTCCCTTAAGAAGCTCTTCCGCCAAAGGATTCTCAATATAACGCTCAATGGCTCTCCTCAACTCCCTTGCACCAAGCGCTTTATCATATCCTTGATCTATGAGGAAATCGCGAGCCGCCTTGCCAAGCTTGAGCTTTTTGCCCTTATTTTTAAGCCGTTTCTTGAGTTTTTCCAATTCGAGAGTCAAAATCTTAGAAACATCCGGCCTCGTGAGCTGACGGAAAACCACAATATCATTAAACCTGTTGATCAGTTCCGGCTTGAAAACCTTTCTGGACTCTTCCAGCATCTTAAGCTTCAATTCGGAGTAATCGGCCTCAATGGAGCTCTCCCCGAATCCCAGCCCACCAAGCTTCTTCGCAGAATCAAGGCCAAGGTTCGAAGTAAGAATAATAACCGTATTCCTGAAATCTACTTCACGACCAACACTATCCGTCAGCTTACCCTCTTCCAATATTTGCAAGAGTGTATGCATCACATCAGGATGCGCCTTCTCCACCTCATCAAAGAGCACGATTGAATAAGGACGACGCCTTACTTTCTCTGTTAACTGCCCACCCTCATCATGGCCAACGTATCCAGGTGGCGACCCGACGAGTCGTGAAACAGTAAATTTCTCCATATACTCAGACATGTCCAATTGAATAAGTGCATCAGCATCATCAAACATAAACTCTGCAAGTGTCCTTGCAAGCAACGTCTTGCCAACACCCGTTGACCCAAGAAACATAAACGAACCAATCGGACGGCGTGGATCTTTCAGATCCGCACGTGACCTGCGAAGAGCCTTAGAAATAATCGCAATAGCTTCAGGCTGGCCAACAACTGTTTTTGCGAGCTCTTTTTCCATCCCAAGCATACGAGTCAATTCCTTGCCCGCCATTTTCTTAAGAGGAACACCCGTAGTCTTGGAAACAACAGCGGTGACATCATCGGCTGTGACCTGAAGACACTTGTCCTTGTTTTCTTCACGCCATTTATCGACAACCTTCTCCAGCTGTTCACGCTCTTTCCGCTCTTCATCGCGAAGCGCTGCTGCCTCCTCAAATTTCTGTTGCTTGATAGCTTCCTCTTTTTGACTCTTTAGTGCCTTAATCCGCTCTTCTCTAACCTTGAGATCCGGAGACCTTGTGGTAGACATAATTCTCGCGCGGGCACCCGCCTCATCAATAAGATCTATTGCCTTGTCAGGAAGAAAACGACCAGTGATATACCGGTCAGACAAACGAGCTGCATATTCAAGCGCCTCATCCGTATATTTCGCGTTGTGATGCTCTTCATAGCGCTCCCGAATCCCCTTCAGCATCTGAATAGTCTCATCAACAGAAGGTTCATTAACACGGATCGTCTGAAATCTACGTTCCAACGCGGAATCTTTCTCAATATACTTCCTGTACTCATTCAGAGTCGTGGCACCAATACATTGAAGCTCACCCCTGGAAAGCGCTGGCTTAATAATGTTTGACGCATCCATTGCGCCCTCCGCACCGCCTGCGCCCACTATGGTATGCAGTTCGTCCATGAAAAGGATAATATTCTGCGCTCGCTTTATCTCATCCATCACAGCCTTGATGCGCTCTTCAAACTGACCCCGATATTTCGTGCCCGCGACCATCAACGCCATATCAAGTGTGATCACCTTTTTGCCGCGCATGATATCAGGCACATCTCCTGCCACTATCGCGCTCGCCAAACCCTCAACTACCGCCGTCTTACCAACACCAGCATCGCCCAATAATACAGGATTATTCTTATTGCGCCTGCAAAGTATCTGAATCAAACGCTCAAGTTCATCTTCCCTGCCTATCACAGGATCAAGCTCGCCATTCTTGGCAAGCTCCGTCAAATCACGGCCGAAAGAATTCAGCGCGGGCGTCTTCGCCTCAGCCTCATTAACGTCAGGACTCACCTCTAAACCACCCTCAGCCTCATCATAAAAATCAAACTCCGGGTCAAGTTCGCGCATGATCTCACGACGGGCCGACTCAAGGTCGACACCAAGATTCATCAACACCTGCGCAGCAACACCCTCGCCCTCACGAAGAAGACCAAGAAGAATATGCTCAGTCCCCACATATGTATGATTCAACGCCTGCGCTTCCGCCATAGCCAGCTGAAGGACCTTCTTAGATCGAGGCGTAAACGGAACATTACCCGCCATCTTCGTCTCAGGCCCCTGCCCGACTATCTTTTCCACTTCTATACGAAGCGTCTCGACAGAAATATTCATGCCCTCAAGCGCATCCACAGCCACACCTTCACCCAAAGCCACAAGGCCAAGAAGAAGATGTTCCGTTCCTATATAAGGATGGTTAAAGTTGTCAGCCTCACGCTTGGCGAGCTGAATGACCCGCTGGGCTCTTGGTGTAAAATTGGCAAAGTTGCTCATCATATCGCAATACTCACATTTATTAGTTTTTCACTCACTATCTTAGCTCGGACCATGTCCCGCTCCTCTGGATCCAACACCTTCCCTTCAATCTTCTGCAAATGCCCGGGCTGAATTGTTAAAAGAAGTTCATTGATCTGCGAAACACTCAAGCCATTTACCACACCCATCTCAACCCCAAGCCTGAGTCCCGAAAGCATATCCACAGCCTCACTTGAAGTCAAAACACGTGCATTGCTCAATATTCCAAAAGCGCGCCCTATTTGATCATACAAAAACATCTCGCGACTCTCCAAAAGCCGCATCCTGGCATTCTGTTCATGCATGACAAGCTCATCAGTTATTGCAATCATGGAAGCAATTATAGTCTCCTCAGATTCACCCAGCGTCGACTGGTTAGAAATCTGAAACATATTTCCATAAGCCTCTGACCCTTCTCCAAGCAAGCCGCGTACTGTAAAGCCGGTTTTCTCCAAGCCCCTGACTACCTGCCCTATTTCATCCAGCAATCGCAAGCCCGACAGATGCATCATAACACTGACACGAAGACCCGTCCCGACATTTGTCGGACAAGCAGAAAGATAGCCAAGCTCCCTGGAAAAAGCATAATCAACATACTTTTCCATCTCGCTATCAATATCATCAATCAGCTTCCAGGTGGAATACAGATTCCTTCCTGGACTTATTGCCGTAAGACGAAGATGATCCTCCTCGTTAATCATAATAGCCACATGCTCATTCTTCGACACAGCCAATGCACTGCCAACGCCCTTATCCACAAATTCGTTGCTGATAAGCCTTCGCTCCCTCAACACCTCCCTGTCAACAGCCTCCATGGACGCTATTTCAAAATAAAGAGGATCTTTCATCGAATCCGAATTCGCTATAGCATGACGCACGCGATCATACACCTTCACCGCCTCAGACTCCTTCGCCCAATCAGGAAAAGGCGAATTCTTCAAGTTCCTGGCAAGCCGTACCCGACTACTGATAACTATGCCAGTATCCTCATCCGTCGAAAGCCACACGCCAGGCCTATTAATAAAATCATCGGTAAACATCTATACCTTCTCTCCACCACTGAGCTCGTGAATGCGGTCACGCAACATCGCAGCCTCCTCAAAATCCTCATGACTGACAGCCGCTTTCAACGCTCGCTTCAACGACTCCAATTCCACAACCGACACCGCACTGGCAGGAATCTTGCCAAGATGCTTCATGCCCTTATGAACCGACTCCAGCAAAAGCGCCAAGTCCGACGCGAAAACCTCATAACAAAATTGACATCCAACGCGCGATTTTTCATGAAATTCTTCTCCTGTCATTCCACAGAAATCACACTTCTTTCCGCCAGCACGAGGAACAGGCTCTGTTTGCATTCCCACACCAAAGAGAAAATCCGTCAGTGCAATAGGAGATTCAGGATCAAACCCATTCTTGGACGCACATTGCTCACAGACATACATCTCGCGAGTCTCGCCGTCATTCACTTGCTTAAAATGAACACTCGCCTCGTTAATTTGACAGATTTCACACTTCATAACAATCACGCATGGTCTAAAATCAGACTATCGGCTCCCCCGTGGACTTGGCAAACTTCCTGAAATTCTTCTCCAGCATCTTTGTAACAGGCCCAGGCTTGCCATCCCCAATTTCTCGCTTATCGATATTAACAACACCGATTACCTCGGCAGCCGTTCCGGTCAGAAAAACTTCATCAGCCGTATAAAGATCATACCTATTCATCATCTCCTCGCCAACATCATATCCTGACTCCGCCGCTATTCGCATAACCGTATCGCGAGTAATCCCCGGCAAAGCCCCAGCGTGAGGCGGCGGTGTGATAAGCTTTTTACCCTTGAGAACAAAAATATTATCGCCCGTTGCCTCAGCAACATAACCCTGCGCATTAAGCATAACAGCCTCCATGCAACCGGAGTTCATAGCCTCAATCTTAGCCAGGATGTTATTCAAATAATTCAAACTTTTAATCCTTGGATTTACAGCCTCCGGATGATTGCGAACTGTCCCAACCGTCACAATTCTCAGCCCATCCCTATAGAGCTTCGGCGGATAAAGCTGGATATTGGCAGCAATAATGATTACCTGCGGCTTCTTGCATAAATACGGATTGAGCCCAAGAGTACCAACGCCACGGGTAACAACCAGCCTAATATAGCCATCCATGGTCTTATTAGCCTTACACGTCCTGACAACCGCGCGAATCATTCCCTTGCGCGACATCGGTATCTCAAGATCAATAGCCTTAGCCGAATCGAACAGACGTTTAACATGCTCCTCAAGCTTGAAAACCCGTCCGTTATAAGAGCGTATCCCCTCAAAGACGCCATCGCCATAAAGCAAACCATGATCAAAAACCGAAACCTTTGCATCACGCTCCGGAACAAGTTTCCCATTCATGTAAATTTTCATATTTCTCCTCGTCCTTATGTCATTGGCTGGCCTCGCCAGCCGAAGGCTTGGCGAAGGCTGGTGCACCCGAGAGGAGTCGAACCTCCACGGGCTTGCGCCCACAGCGACCTGAACGCTGCGTGTATGCCAATTTCACCACGGGTGCACAATTCAACTATATTATTAGAGACATCCTATTAAACAAAACACCCTTGGTCAAGGTCGTTATCTTTTCTTGCCGGACGATGAATTCGAATCTTTGTCGCCCTTCCTGATGAGAGGCGAAGCTTTCACTTCGTCGATAAGCGTCTTCTGATCGAGAAAAAGAATTTCGTCGTATTTAGACTTAAAGCGAGTACGCAGATACGTGGTGGGCTTACATTGATGAAACGTCTCCACGTTACCCTTGCGATCAACCTTAAGCGTGGGCTTCATCACGCGAATCAATGTCCCAAGCGGAACAACACAATAATTATAATCTGTGTCAACATCATCAACACGAAGAAACAGCTGCTCCAAACCCCGCCTGTGCCAATAGAGGAGCTTATAGCTACGCATTCCCCGGTACTGCTCACGAGCCGACTGAGTTACCTGAGCAAGCAACCCACCGTAAACCACATCTACAAAAGCCTTTTTACCTTCAGCCTTGTCATAACGATCAGTGACAACAGGCTGAATGACATACTTCCCCATTTTGCCAACATCATACCACTGAGAAACATCAAGCATCAGCTTTCTTGTTTCATCCGGCATCACCTTGAGATTACTTACAATCTTCTGCGAACAAGGAAACCGACCAACTATTTCACCACGCATGGTAATGTTGAACGTTATTTCGGAGGGATTGTCCTTGTCGTCAGCGTTAATCACATAAGGTTGATCAGAATCATTATACAGAGTGATATAAACAAAAAGAGCCTCATACTGAAGCACCTCAGGATACTCAATTTTCATACTGAACTCCACCCCCGCCAAAACAACGGCAGGCAACAACATAGCCAGCAATAAACTAAATATTCTTTTTGTCATACATTCACTCAGAAAAAGCACTCTCAACAGCATCTAATATAATATGAAGAAGAACCTGATGACATTCCTGTATACGCTCAGTCGCAACACCAGCCGGCACAATCTCATAATCCGACAGCCCAGCCAAAACACCTCCATCACGGCCCAGCAGACCAATCACAGTTATCCCTTTACTCTTAGCAACATCCAACGCAAACTTCAGGTTCGTAGCACTTCCGCTTGTGCTAAATAACACAAGAACATCACCCTTCACGCCAAGCCCCTCCAATTGTCTGCTAAAAACATGATCAAACCCGTAATCATTCCCTATACAGGTTATAGCGGTTGAATCAGCGCAGAGCGACAACCCGGGCAAAGACACCCGATCCCCCCTGAATCTCCCCGTGAGCTCTTCCGCCATATGCAGGGCTTCCGCGGCACTACCGCCATTACCAGCTGTCAAAATCTTCCCGCCAGACTTCAGCGCATCAACCACAACGTTGCAGACCACATCTATCTCCGTCGCAATATCAGCCATGGCCGCAATATTAGCAGCACTATCCTTAACGATGTCCTGTACTATCTTTTCAGTCATAAATCGCTCTCGTCATTCAGGCCCGGACAATACCGCAAAACAAACACGGCTTCAAGAGGAATATGCACCCTCGCCCCGCCGCGACCCACATTCACCACTCAGCACTCACCACTCATCATTTATTATAATCCCCTTGCCTCCTGCCACTACCCCCTCTATGTTAGTCCCCGTGAAAAACAACAAACCATTTGTACATCTGCACGTCCATACGAAATACAGTCTCCTCGACGGCGGCTGCCACCTGCCGGACCTCGTGGAGTTTGCAGCTGCCAACAATATGCCCGCCATCGCCATCACAGACCACGGCGTCATGTATGGCGCCATAGATTTTTACCAGACGCTAAACAAACAGGGAATCAAACCCATCATCGGCTGCGAAACCTATACTGCTATGGGCAGCCGCTTCGACAGGAAAACCGAGCATAGCGGAATAAGCGCTTTCAACCACCTTGTCCTGCTGGCAAAAGACGTTGCAGGATACCACAACCTTGCTAAACTCGTTTCCCTCTCCCACCTCGAAGGCTTCTATTACAAACCAAGAATCGATAGAGAAATACTAGCGAAGTACAGCAAGGGTCTAATCGGCATGTCGGCGTGTCTCAAGGGCGAAATCGCCAGCGCACTCATGAAGGACGACATGAAAAGTGCATTACAATCAGCCGGCGAACTTTCTGAAATCTTCGGGAAGGATAATTTCTTTCTGGAAATAATGGATCACAAAATACCCGAACAACGCAAAGTCAACCGCGAGCTCAAAATCCTGGCTAAGAAAACCGGACTGCCACTGGTCGCCACAAATGACGTACATTACCTTAAGAAAGAACATGCAGCGGCACACGAAGTGCTGCTATGTCTCCAGACTGGCACAATAATGTCCAACCCAAAGCGAATGCGCTACCAGACAAACGAGTTCTACATGAAAACCAGAGACGAAATGGAAGTCGTGTTCAAGGAATTCGACGGCGCACTGGATCAGACACTGACAATCGCGGAGATGTGCAACGTGGAACTCGACTTCAACACACCACACTTCCCCATATTCGAAGTCCCAAAAGGTTTTGAACAAAAACAGTACCTTGTAAAACTCTCACACGATGGCATCAAAAAACTCTACGGCATTAAGAATCCAGAGAAACCAAAAGACAAACGCGAACAAGAAGTCATGGATCGCTTCGACATGGAGCTTGGCGTAATCGCTCAAACAGGATTCGTCAACTACTTCCTCGTCGTTTGGGATTTCGTACGCTTCGCTAAAGATAGCAGAATACCCGTAGGCCCCGGCCGCGGATCCGGCGGCGGAAGCCTGCTCGCCTATGTGCTGGGTATAACAACCATCGACCCCCTGCATTACAATCTCATCTTCGAACGCTTCCTTAACCCACAGCGTGTGTCACCACCCGATTTTGATATCGATTTCTGCCAGGGCCGACGCGGCGAAGTAATAGAATACGTCCGCGACAAATACGGCAGAGAAAATGTAGCCCAAATCATCACATTCGGCTCACTAGGCGCAAAATCAGTCATAAGGGATGTCGGCCGCGCACTCGACCTGCCCTACTCTTACTGCGACAAACTGTCCAAGATGGTCCCCGACGACCCCAAGATGAAACTGAAACTCGCACTCCAACAATCACACGAACTTAAAACAGCCTACGAAAATGAAAGCGACTGCAAACGAATTCTTGACTACGCATTCGTGCTTGAGGGCCTCTACAGAAACCCAGGCACTCACGCCGCAGGCGTCGTAATCGGTGAAAAACCTCTTATCGAAATCATCCCCCTCGCCCGAGACAAAGACAAGCAGACTATCACCCAATACACAATGGAACCACTGGGAGATATCGGACTTCTCAAAATGGACTTCCTCGGACTCAAAACCCTCACAGTCATCCAGGAAGCCGTGGACTTGCTTAAAAAACACCGCGACATCGAAATCGACATCGAAACCATCCCGCTGGACGACCCAAAGACCTTCGAACTTCTCAGCCAGGGCGACACCATCGGCGTCTTTCAGCTTGAAAGTGGCGGCATGCGCGACCTTATACGCCGGGTGGGAATGAACAAGATCGAAGACCTAATCGCCATGATCGCTCTTTACCGCCCAGGCCCAATGAACATGCTTGATGACTATATAAATCGTAAAAGCGGAAAAACCGAAGTTCACTACGACCACCCCCTGATGAAATCAATACTGGAAGAAACATACGGAGTAATGGTCTATCAGGAACAAGTCCAGAAATGCGCCAACGTCCTGGCAGGATATTCACTGGGCGAAGCCGATATCCTCAGACGCGCCATGGGCAAAAAGAAAAAAGAGGAAATGGAGTCCCAACGCGTAAAATTCATCGAAGGCTGCGCAAAGACAAACAAGATCAAAGCCTCAAAGGCCTCCCAAATCTTTAAGAACATGGCAGAATTCGCAGGGTACGGATTCAACAAGGCCCATAGCGCAGGGTACGCAATAATTTCCTACCAAACCGCATTTCTCAAAGCAAACTACCCAGCAGAATTCATGTCAGCACTCATGTCCTGCGATATGGGGAACGCCGACAAACTCCCCGTATTCACAGCAGAAGCACGCGACATGGGGCTTAACATACTCCCGCCAAACGTAAGTACCAGCTATACCCGCTTTCTTCCCGACGGCGACTCAATCATGTTCGGCATGGCTGGCATCAAAAACGTCGGCGCAGGCGCAACAGAAGCAATCGTTGCAGAACGAATCAAAAACGGCCCATTTAAAGACCTCGTCGACTTCTGCGCGCGAGTCGATGGCCATTCAGCGAACAAAAAGGTAGTCGAAAGCCTGGCGCGTTGCGGAGCATTCGACTCATTTGGAATGCACCGCGCACGCGTCTTTAACGGCATCGAATTCGCCATGAACCGCGCAGCCAGCATGCTGCACGACAAAAAGACAGGTCAAGGTTCCCTGTTCGACCTCATGGACACCGCCGCCGCCGCTGTCGAAGAAACACTTCCCGACTGCATGGAGTGGCACGAAAACGAACTGCTTTCAGCCGAACGTGAATTGCTAGGCATCTACATGAGCGGACACCCCCTCACTCAACATGAATACATTCTGAAAAAATACCAACTGTCCAACGTCGAAAGCCTCAAAGACGTACCCGACGGAGAATACACCCGAATTGGCGGAATCGTGACAATGCTGAGAAAAACATACACGAAAGCCAAAAAAGAACCAATGGCAACCCTTCTACTCGAAGACCTCGATGGCACCGTCGAAGTTGTCGTCTGGCCCGAGGCATTCCAAAAATACGCCAGCTTCATTGATGACGACGCCGCCATCATGCTCTCAGCATCAGTATCCAACAGCGATGAAATACCGAAAATATTCGCCCATGAGGTATATCCACTACAGGACGCACCAAAACATTTCGCGCAAAGGCTATCCATCCACCTCCCGTCAGTCTCTCTCGACGACGGCAAGCTGGAACGTATTAAGGATATGCTGCATATGCACCCCGGCAACATTCCTGTCGTCATCTGCCTGCTCTTTCCTCCAGGCGAAAAAGTCTTTATAGATACAGACAGATCCTTTGCTGTTCTCCCTGACGAAGAACTAATCAGAAAACTGGAGCACGAAGTGGGGGAAAAAGGCGTTTATGTGGACATCAACCCCAGCCCGTACAAAAATGCACCAG
>JAUUYL010000015.1 GCA_030590485.1 Lentisphaerota bacterium
GCAAGCGTTCGCAGTGAAGAATAATCATTTTACCGGCTTGACTAAGTTCACATACTTGTTTACTTTATAAAAATGAAGAGAATTTCGTTCTACTTGACCGGCGCGGGTAAATGCCCCGTTCAGGAGCATTTGGACACGCTGTCAGACAAGCAGGCAACCAAGATTGCCTGGGTTTTAAAGATAATTCGAGAAATAGCCCCCGTTCCCTCGAATTATCTTAAGAAACTTACGAATACAGATGATATTTGGGAAGTGAGAGTTGATGCGGGCAGAAACACGTTTCGCCTGCTCGGCTTCTTTTCTGATCGAGAGTTGATTGTGCTGACCAACTCGTTTCAGAAGAAGAGCCAGAAAACACCACCCAAGGAGATCAAACTTGCGGAAAAGCGCAAGCGTGATTATTTAAACAGGAGGTAAATATTATGGATGATCTTGATAAATATATTGAGAAGAGAAAAAAGAAGAGCCCAAAGTTCGCCAAGAATTTTGACAAAGGATACGAACAGTTCAAAATTGGCGTCCTTCTGAAACAGGCTCGTCAAGAAGCTGGCCTCACTCAAGAACAAGTGGCAAAGAAATTGCACACCCAAAAGTCTGCAATTTCCAGAATTGAGAACCATGCGGAAGATATCCGCCTCTCAACACTTGAGAACTTTGCTGAGGCTGTCGGTAGGCACCTTAAACTTGAAGTTGCCTAAAACTGCGAACAAGGCACTTCACACTATTGCCTCTTACGCGACAAAGTGTGAGCTTGAGCGTTCTGTGAAGAGTATGAAATATTTGAAAAGTACATTTTGGATCATTGTTTTTTCCATCATTGGTGGAATTCAAGTCACCTTGCTCATCGGGGGCATGTTCTATTTTAAGGAATTTGAAGGAAGTCCACCGTGGGCACATGCCATCATGAGGCATGGTGGAGGTATATTCATTCTCATCAGCTTGCTCTGGCCTTTTTATATGGTTATTGCAGGCAAGAAATCATACAAAGCTTTAGCGGAAGAGAACAATCAACTGAAAGAACGACTCAGCGAAAGCACAGAACAGTAAGAAGCTTTCAAGGCGCCGCAGCGCGCATAGAAAGCTTTTGTTGGAGTAAGCTGGCAAGGGGTTAGCGTCCTTATGTGGTTTTCACTTTGGGCATCGCGGTATTATGAGGCGAGTGTGGTGTTTGCGAGCGGGATTGGACGCTCGTGGAGCGGCGATGTTTCATCTGCGAAGCATTCTCAAGATATTCAAAAACTCTGAAACTGCCGATTTTCCTGTTCAAGGCGCAGGGGTAGCGTGCCGCGTTCAATGATTTGAGAGCGGAAGTAAATTGCTGAAGCGCAGGACGTATCGAAGCATTCATCATGGAGGTCCTCGGGGCGATGACTTTTCAAGTTGTAGCCGCTGCTGCTGAGTGTAACGCGCCTCGAACTCCATCACACACTTGCATTTTTCGCAGGTGATCGGAGCGGGCTGCTCGCACGGTTCGTCTTCAGGAAGGTCCTTGCCCATAGCAATGGCCATCGTGGCCTGCAGGAGTTTTATTGTTTCGCGTTTTGAACTGTGGTGCAGTCCGTAGTGACGAACTTTACAGAACCGGGATGGCAACACATGCTGAAGGAAACGACGTAAGAACTCCATTGGCTCAAGACGCATTGTGCGCTTCTTATTGGATCCGCTTTCTCTGTAACGAACTGTGATAAGTTTATCGTTATGTCGTAAAATGGCGGATTCGAAAAGAAAGACCTGGTGGACATAGCGAGCTAGGTATTTATAGGTCAGTAGTCCTGAGCCAACAGGTTTCGAATGAACAACCCATTTCTTTTTCCACTTCCATACGGAGGGTTTTATCCGCGCAAAGTATTCAGGGTAGTTCTCTCTGAGCATGTCTCGAAAACGTGCTCTAAAAACGGGCGATAACCCCAGGCTGGCAGAATGCCTGAGTATCCGGATTTCGGATAGAATGGTGTGAACTTCATTACGCGACAGAACCACTGGTAATCGATTCTCCCGTTTAGGGACAGGCACACCGGTCAGCGACCAGTCACGCTTCAGTGTCTTTTCGTAAAAGAACTTAATGCCGCAAAGCGCAATCGTAACGGTCGGACGGGCCAGCTTACGCTCGCAGGTCAGATGTACAAAATACTCCCGCACCTGTTCATCGTTGAGCATGTCTGGACTCATGTCTTCAACGAAGCGCTTCTGCAGCGCAGATATAGGCTTCCACTCGATGCCGCGTACTTCCTCAAAAAAGAAACGCAGAGCGGCAGCCGAGCAGCTATAGAGAGTCTTCGATACACCTGCCTGCTTTAACTCAGTCAAATAGCGCCTTCCGTCTTTCGGTGTAGCTGACGCAGGTGTCTTTCTGTCCAGCCGCTTTGCAAACCGATCAAGTGCACGCAGATACGCAGTCTGCGTACCCACCACAAAACCAACTTCAGCCATCGCCAATTGAAAAGCCTCACGTTCCTCAGGAAATGACTGGCATTCTTTGCTCTTCTTGCTACTCTTTTTACTCATGGTGGTTTTCCTTACTTTCGGAGTACCTGATACACACAATGTGAATCATCGCTCCGGGGTAAGGGAACCTTTAACCAATATACATAAACAAGAAAATACTGCCGGCTATTGCCGGCTTAGTTCAACAAAATCTTCCAGCGTACGCGTCTAAAGCCGCGCCGCTGAAGATCAGCGTAAAAGACCCATAATACATGCTTGACTTTCTGGCGTAATGTAATTACATTGTATATATTATGAATGCAACCATAGTAAAGATTGGAAATTCACGGGGCATCAGAATCCCAAAACCCGTATTTGAGCAATGTGGGTTTGAGGATGAAGTTGAGATGGAAGTCCATAATCACAAGCTAGTCATACGATCAGCCCACCAGCCTCGCGAAGGCTGGGATAAAGCTTTCCAGGCAATGGCAAAGCATGGTGATGACAAATTGATCGATTGTGTTGCAGAACCTAGTCCGACGTGGGATGAGTCGGAGTGGGAATGGAAATGATAAAGAGATTTGATGTCTTCCTCATTTCTCTCGACCCTACTCGTGGTCACGAGATCAAGAAAACTCGTCCATGTCTCATCATCTCGCCCAACGAAATGAACAATAACATTTCCACGGTCATCGTGGCACCCATGACCTCCAAAGGAAGAAAATATCCATCCAGAGTGAACTGTACATTTCAAGGCATCCATGGGCAAATTGTGCTCGATCAGATTCGCACTGTTGACAAGAATCGTCTCGTCAAGAAGCTTGGTGCAATCTCTGGAACAACAAAAGCTAAAGTGCTAGATGGTCTTGCAGAGATGTTTGCGCAATGATGCACACAACAATTTTCTCCACCGTATTTCTCATTCCGCGCGCGGAATGAGAAAACGGTGAGAATGACGTGTGTGCCCAAAAGAAAGATTGACAGTCTGTACGTTATAATGTACATTAGCGTACAGAATGGAGGTGCAAAATGAAGACAGTAACTCTGACAGAATTCCGTGGTCACGCATCCGGCATGCTGACCGAGGTTGAGCATGGCGAAACTATTCTAGTCCTGCGACACGGGCGACCCATCGCCGAGGTCTCTCCCGTTAAAGATACAACCAATTCACAGCCGTCATGGAAAAACCCAGCTCTCCGTCTCTCATCCAAGGGGGCGGAACTCTCTTGTTCGATTTTGGAGGAACGACAACGTGAAAGCGTATCTTGATTCCTCTTCATTCGCAAAACGATTTATTGACGAAACAGGAAGTGACGAAGTGGAGGAAATTTGTGCTAAAGCCACAAATCTTGGCCTAAGCGTACTTTGTGTTCCGGAAATCGCATCCGCGCTCAACCGTCGTCGGCGCGAGCGTACGCTCACGACACGTCAATACGACAAGGCAAAACGTAGCCTTGTCGAGGATGTTCGAGATGCAGACATTATCAACCTGACTGCGTCAGTCGTTGGTTCATCGATCAAAGTCCTTGAGGCAAGTCCCGTCCGTACTCTGGATGCATTACATGTTGCCTGCGCACTCGAATGGGAGGCCGATTTGTTTGTTTCATCTGACAAACGACAACTTGATGCAGCAAAACGAGTAGGACTAAAGATAAAGAAGATATAGACGGCCAACCAATGAATAAATATTTCTCAAAGCCGCGCTTTGAGAAAATTGTCATTCAGGTCGTTCTGTAGTAGAAAAATAGATTGCATCATAAACACTAATTGATAGTATATGTGTATGGGAACATTCTACATAGGTTGCAAATTAGAAAATCATGTCCATCGCACCAAGGGCATACGCATTGCGAAAGCTCTTGTTGACACGGGAAGTGAATACACTTGGATTCCAACTGCAAAACTCGAAACAATTGGTGTTAAACGGGAGAAAAAAGATCTCCGTTTCGCCATGGCCAATGGGAAAATTGTAACCAGAAGTGTTGGGTTTGCAATTGTTCGAGTTGGAAAAGAATTCACCATTGATGAAGTTGTTTTTGCCGAACCAGGCGACATGGTTCTTCTCGGAGCCAGAACCCTTGAGGGCCTGAATCTCATGGTGAATTCTGCACAAAAAAAGCTTGTTGCAGCTGGCCCCTTACCCGCAGCATAATTTCTACACAACAATCGTATGGATAAGTATTTTGAAAAAGCGCGCTTTTCCAAAAACTGTCATGCACACGTTAGCTACGCAAAAAAACTCATGAAGATCATCTACTCAGTTGCACTAATCTACCTAAGCGCATGCTCTGCGTATTCACTAGAAATCGCTGGATTCACCCCCGACAAGACTGTCGCTTACAAGACTACCAGTGAGACGACACTTCATTTGCACATTTTTACTCCATCTAATTGCGAGCCGTCTGCCAAACGCCCCGCTATCGTCTTCTTTTTCGGGGGCGGCTGGAATGCTGGATCGCCGAGTCAATTCTATCCGCATTGTCAGTATCTTGCCTCTCGCGGCATGGTGGCAATCTCCGCCGAATACCGAGTAAAGGCCTGAAACAAGACAACACCCCGAGAGTGCGTAAAGGACGGAAACTCGGCCGTCAGATGGGTCAGGGCCCATGCCGAGGAACTCGGTGTTGATCCAAACCGTATTGCTGCGGGAGGTGGGTCGGCCGGAGGACATGTGGCAGAATGCTCCGAAACAGGGACAGCCAGTCAAGGTAATACCATCGAAAAAGCGCTTGCTGTCGGCACTTTTCGTAGCGCCATAAGGCAAGCTGGCATCACACCTTAGTACAGCGGATATCGTGTACCAATTCAACTGAAGGACGGGCGTCTTTAATCCCAAATCCGCCGCCAGCCAAAATGTCTTCGTAGACTCTTGTGTGAAGATCAGCAAAACCGCCGGAAAACTCTATCTCCTCACCGTCAACAGTGATAGATCTATATGTCGGCTGATTATCGACCGCGCATACTTCTGGAAGATCATCCTGGTCAATCGAAAGGAACCATTTTACATTCGCACGCTCCAACTCGAGCTCCCCGGCAATACGCCTGGGTTCATTGATCGTAACGTTGTTCTTCTGAACTGACCCGAAAATCCATATCAGCATATCAAAGAAATGTATTCCAATATTTGTAGACAAACCGCCGGAACGATCAACATCACCCTTCCACGAATATAAATACCACTGCCCTCGAGACGTTACATACTGTAGATTAATATCCACTTTCTTCCCGTTGTCCGCAGTCTGTAGTCCGGCGTCAACAGCAGGGGAAAACTTGTTTTTCAACTCCTGTATTGCTGGATGATACCGCAACTGCAGCACAGTATAAACATTCCCTTCAGATTCACCCTCCAACTCCTGCAACGCATCGCAGTTCCAGGGATTCAAAACCAGCGGCTTCTCGCAGATCGCATTTGCATGCTCCCGCAACGCAAATCTGATATGCGCATCATGAAGATAATTCGGCGAACATATACTCAGGTAATCAAGTTTATCCTCCGGCGACTTGCGACGGAGTTTCTCAAGATAACGGTCAAAACGCTCAAATTCCTTAAAGAAAGAAACATCAAAGAAATAGCGATCCAGTATACCCACAGAATCATGAGGATCAACAGCCGCCAGCAACCTGTTGCCAGTATCTTTTATCGCCGTCAAATGCCGCGGCGCTATATATCCAGCCACACCCGTTATCGCAAAATTCTTCATGCTGCTACCCTAACTATTTAACCATTAACTAATGGAGCATCCTCGTCCAGATCCACGCAGCGAAGCGAGCCTGGCGCATCTTCTTTATACCTGAAACCACTGTCCGGACAAACGACATAACCTTCTTCGTCCGGCTCAGGCAAACTCACCCCATGCCGGCTCATCCAGCCAATCTGACGACCCGGCACCCCGACAACCAGACCATAATCCGGAACGTCACGCGTCACAACAGCGCCAGCAGCTACAAAAGCATATCTGCCAATCGTAACCCCGCAGACAATAGTACAGTTCGCAGACAACGACGCACCTCTCTTCACCAGAGTAGGCCTCACCTCGTCCATACGCGGTATCTCGCAACGAGGATTGTAAACATTCGTGAAAACCATCGACGGACCACAAAACACAAAATCCTCCAGCGTCACACCCTTGTAGACACTGACATTGTTCTGAATCTTGACATGACTCCCTACAACAGCATCAGGACCTATAACTACATTCTGCCCTATCTTACAGTCGTTCCCAATTACCGACCCGCCCAAAACATGAGAACAATGCCAGATAGAAGTTCCCTTCCCTATATCAACCCCATCATCAATAAACGCCGATTCATGCGCGGAATATTTATCATCACTCATAATGTGCTCCTCAAAATTAGAAATTCATCACGCCACAGGCATGACTGGAAACTCGATTCTCTTACAAAACATCCATTATTACAAGCAATAAGGCGTTTGAGGTTCAGGATTCAACGGTTTTGAGCATGCCTTTGAAGTTTTATATGATATACATTCAAAAACCATTGGACTATTTCCGAAATAATGCTAGTTTCTCATCTACAGTTAACCCTGAACTTTGAACTCCGAACCGTGAGCCTGATACCATGAAAGTCAACGGAAAGCAATTTCGAACCATCCGGGTCCAAAAGGGTGACGACAAAGTCATCCAGGTAATAAACCAACCTCTGCTCCCTCATAAGTTCGAAATCATGGATATCCTGTCCTGCCGCGAAATGGCTAAGGCCATCGAAAATATGAACGTCCGAGGCGCAGGTCTCATCGGTGCAGCAGCCGGCTACGGAATGTACCTCGCCACAATCGAAGCATCACGCCAACGTGACTTCGATTCACATCTCGAAAAGGCAGCCGAAATGCTTGTCGCCACCCGCCCCACCGCAACAAACCTGTCATGGGCCGTCAAACGCCAACTCAAGGCTATCAATAAAGCTGAAGGCCTCGCAGATAAAGTGAAAGCAGCTTTTGATACCGCAAATGCAATTGCCGACGAGGACGCCGAATGCGGCCGCAAAATCGGAGAACACGGACTTCCTATTCTAAAGGAAATAGCCGATCGCAAAAATGGCGAACCTGTCAACATCCTTACCCACTGCAACGCAGGGTGGCTAGCACTAGTCGACTACGGCTCCGCAACCGCCCCAATCTACGCCGCACAAGAAGCAGGCATCCCCCTGCATATATGGGTCGACGAAACTCGCCCCCGAAATCAGGGCTCCCGACTCACCGCATGGGAAATGGAACAAGCCGGAATACCTTATACAATCATAGCCGACAATACCGGCGGTCACCTCATGCAACATAACATGGTGGATATCTGCATCACAGGAACCGACCGCGTAACACGCACAGGCGATGTCGCAAACAAAATCGGCACATACCTGAAAGCCCTGGCCGCAAAGGACAACAAGATTCCTTTCTACGTAGCACTCCCGTCATCAACTTTCGACTGGGAAATCCGAGACGGCATAAAGGAAATACCAGTAGAGCAAAGATCCGACGAGGAGGTGAAATACGCCTTCGGACTCTATAACGGACAAATGACCAAAGTCCTGCTCACCCCACCCGAAGCCAAAGCCGCTAACTACGCTTTTGACGTAACACCATCACGCCTCGTAACCGCACTCATCACCGAACGCGGCATCTGCCAACCTAACGAGGAATCTATACTGAACCTATTCCCGGAACAGAGATAAACAACGTTGATCGAGGAAACCTCGGCCAACGAATAAAGAAGAGATTCGTGTTATTCGTGGTTAAATTCTCTTGTGTCTTTTGACACCAAGCATCAAGAGTCCCGGCAAACAAACCCCAGCGAAAAATGCCAACAGAAAAGAATTCAATTCAGCTGCATAAGCACCTATCCCCGCGTAAACCACCGACATGCCCAGATTCGACAACGAGGTAACAAACATAAACCTCGAAAAAGAAATCCTACTCACACCCGCAAACAACACCGACACCTCAGCCAACACAGGCACCGGCCGCGCTATCACAAGCGCCCATAATCCAAATTTCTCACTAACAGCCTCAAATCGATCCAGATCCTTCTCCCCGCACATCTTAACAGCCATCGGCCTGCCGCATATCCGCCCCAGCCAATAACCCGATACACAACTGACAATCATTCCCACTAAAGACGTCAGCGCACCAACAGTCAACCCCAGCAACATCCCGCAGCCCGTACTGACAAGACTCGACGGCACAGGAAAAAGAATATCCGACGCCAACAGCCCGCCAAGAACCCCCATAACCAGCATAGGCTTACCATGCGCAGACTCCAGAAACACACTCGTCCACCCATCAACCCTATCCCCCCAGATCATGAACGGCACAATCACCAGTGCCAACACACCAGCAACCATCCCCACCCATCCAACTCTATGACTTTCTCTGCCCATCTTCACTTCGATATTCAGTATTCGATATTCGATATTCGATATTCATCACGCCATCGGCGTGATTTTTCCCAAAGCCTATCATCCCCCAGCATTCATCATTCATCACTCAGTACTCATCGCTTCCTTCTTCTCTCGCTCCAACTCATCCATCTCAATAGCAAACGCTTCCCAGCGCATATTATAATCCACCAGCTTCTGCTGATTCTCCTGTAATGATCTATTGAGCTTCTCGTAATCCTGTCCTTCTTCCGGCAATTTCGCCGCCAACGCACTCTGCTCCGCCTCAAACTGCTCGATCCGCTTCTCGATCTTATTCATCTCCTTCTGCAACCCCCTGCGCAGCTTCCCGAACTTCTGCACGACCTCCGCCCTTTCGCGACGTTCACCCTGACGAGCAGGAACAGACTTCGTAGCCTTAAATGTCGGCTTACCTCCTGCAACTTGATCAATCTTCTCACAATAGTAATCATAGTTGCCAGGATACCTGGTAACGCCCGGCGATGTCATCGCAACAATCCCGTCAGCCACATTGCGAACAAACTCAATATCATGACTCACAATACAAAGCGTGCCATCATAATCCTTAAGGGCCTCTTCCAATGCCTCTCTCGCCGCAACATCCAAGTGTGTTGTCGGCTCATCCAGAAGAAGAAAGTTCGGCGGATCAGCCAGCATCCTCGCAAATGCCAACCGCACCTTCTCGCCTCCGCTCAACACCTGAACTTTCTTATCGAAATCCTTACCCGTAAACCCAAAGCCACTTACCAATGACCGCACATTCTGGTCCGTCGCATTCGTCGCAGCCGACCGCACAGCCTCAAATACAGTCTGATCCGAACGTATCGTCTCCGCAAATTCCTGAGACTGATATCCAGCATTCACCTTATGCCCAAGTATCCTTTTCCCTTCCGACGGCTCCAGAGCACCAACCAACACCCGCATCAGCGTAGTCTTACCAAGCCCGTTAAGACCAACCAGTGCAGTCTTCTCCCCACGCTCCATCCTGAAATCGACATTACGTAACACCCAACGCTCGCCATCATAAGTAACCCCGACATTCTGAAGGCTGACAACCTCCTGCCCGCTTCTCACTGGCTTAGGCAGCCTGATACTACCCTTACTCACAATAGCGCGGGGCACAACGATCTCTTCCATACGTTCGAGCATTTTGATTCTGCTTTGCACGGCCGACGCCTTAGTATTCTTTGACCTGAAACGGTCAATAAACCTCTGCGCCTCCTCGCGTTTTCTGTCCTGATTCTTCTTGGCCGATATACGCTGCTCGTACCGGGTAACCCGTTCCTTTATATAATAATCGTAATTGCCCTGATATCTGGTCGCCTCTGCATTAGCGACTTCCAATGTGACTGTTGTCAGGCTATTAAGCAGATACCGGTCATGAGATATCAAAAGAAGAGTACCATCAAAATCCCGCAGATACTTCTGTATCCATTCTATTGCTGGTATATCCAGATAATTTGACGGTTCATCAAGAAGCAATATCTGAGGCCTCGAGACCAGCACCCGCACCAACTCCGCCCTCATCTGCCATCCGCCACTGAACGTCTTAAACGCCCGCCCCATATCCTCCTGAGAAAACCCCAACCCGCTCAATGCCATTTCTGTACGGGTTCTTACGGAATATCCATCGATAGCCTCGAAGTTAGTCTGCAGATCTCCAAGCTTCTTTAATAAACGCTTTTTCACTTCCGGATCAACATTCTGATCAGCCAGCTCATGCTCTACCTTGTCTATATCGCGCTGAATCTCAGCTACCTCAGGCAAACCACTTTCAGCATACTCCAAAACCGTATCGGTCGAGCCAAACGTTCCCAACTGCTGATGCAAATACCCGATTCGTGAGCTGGGCGGATAAGAGACCTGCCCGTCATCGACAGACATCTCATTCATCAATAGGCCAAAGATGGTACTCTTCCCCGCCCCGTTCGGTCCCACAATACCAACCCGCTCGCCTGGATTGATAGTGAAGCTCACACGGTTCAACACCTGCTGCTCACCATAGCCTTTACTTACCTGTTTAAAATCAATCATGAATCCTAATCCTAATCTCTTTCACGCCAAAGGCGTGGTTAAGCCCCACACATCCCACAATCTATCCCATCCAAGTAGAGCTGGCCTCCGGCCTGCTCACCCCGCAGCCCGCAATCTATTCCCTCCCTGGAGGGGTACCGTCAGGCGGGGTGGGTTTCCCCGTCTCCACATGCCTCTCCAATATCCCGCTAACCTCTTTCCGCACCGTCCCAGGATATCGAGGTGCCAGCCTGACCAGCGACTTACGCTCCAACCGGTCCAGATTTCTAAACGTAACCAGACTTTCAGCCTGCAATCCCTTGCGCTTCAGTAAATACACATAATCAAACAGCGCCTGTTCAGGTGACGCCATTATTCCTTCCTCGGGAAACGAATAAACAGAACTCGAAACACAGACGAAGACTATGCGCCCGACTGGCGTAACTCGCTCGCGTGATCGATTGTGCCTTCGTGACGTAAAAGCATGCACAACCCTAGGCACTTGCGTGACCAAATTGTTGCGATGCAAAGCATGAAATCCTGTGATGTATGCGGCCGGGTCAAGTGACGAAACAAGGTCCTCAGGCGAAACGGCATCGGGTAAGCCATATCGACCATCCGTATAACGCTGTATTATTCCTCGTTCAACATAACGCTCCAATGCCACCCTCAAAGACGGCCATTCCTGAGCTGCGACATTAGACAATTCTGAAACAGTGAATACAACCTTCCCGTGCTGTTCACGCTGCTCTTGCAGGTATCTCATCCAGTCTACAGCTTTCACTCGCCACCTCCCATATCCACCGGCAGATATCGCTTTATAGTCGCCATCGCCACATCAAACACTTTCTTCCCTCCGTCAACCTCTTTGAGCTGCATAGCGGATGCGGCGTCAAACTGATTATCAATGACATCATTAATTGCTTCAACATGATAAGCCTCATTGGCTGACAGATATTCAATGCGCTTTGTTACGGCTGCGAGGGTAATATTCAGCTCTTGTATTTTCACACGCAGTCTCTCATTAGAGTCGGGCAGAAACGTATTCTGAAACAAAAAGACATCTATAAGATCACGGTGACGCAGATACATTCGATTCAAGACTGCGATAACCTTACTCTCGATTATGTCCCCTTTCGATACCGTTGCATAAACAATACCGTCCACGGTCTGAACTTCCGGCGGATCAGCACAAAGAATGCGTGTCACATCTACAGGCATCTCAATACGACTATTTGTAACATCATCTTTCCAGAACAGCAGATTCACTACTCGCACAATCGGCGAATCGGCGTCAGGCCCATGCGCGGGGGTAGCCCTTCCGGAATATCCGAACCTACGCTTAACCTCGGGAATCAGAACACGAGTAAACAAAGCCACAAGTTCTCCCTGCTTTTTCTCCAAATCACCTGACCAATGATAATCAATGTCGTCAGACACGCGAACGCTTGCATCCAGCAAGCGATACCTGAACCCACCTATCAGTAGCAGATTTATGCCTGCCGGATGAGTCGCAACAGTCGCAACAACAGCCTTCTGAATACTTTCTATATTCCGTTTTTTCCGGTCATCATCCATCACAAATACCTCTGTATTCCTATATCTCAACCACAATATTACCGTACTAAGTAACAAATGGCAACAAAAATGTTACCATTTGTTACGCGTGTTGAATTGCGGCGTCCTTACTTGCCACGCCACCATCAGACCCCAATGACATCGCAGCACCTAAAGATCAGCCCCAACGGGGCGAAACGATAAAGCCCAGGGCAACGCCCTGGGATTAACATGGCAATCAATATGCAGACTGAAAGTCTGCCACCCCTCAAGAAAAAGAATTGACGATTAATCGCAGATAGACTATACATTCCCACTCTTAATGACGGCGGCTTAGCTCAGTTGGTTAGAGCATCGGAATCATAATCCGAGTGTCCGGGGTTCGAGTCCCTGAGCCGCCACCATTTAAACCCCTTAATTCCAACGACTTACAACAACACCCCATTTTAGTCGATTAAAATTGTGACGCAAATTGTGACGCAGAGAATTTTTTCTGAGGGGAAAGGGGTGGCGGTTTGGGATAACCGGCGATGCCTGAAACTCTTTTTTGAACGAAGCGGAGTATCAAAGAACCCACATTGATCATTGACAGCAACTATCACATATTGATAGTATCTGTGTATGGTTAATGTTGGATACAAAAGAATACAGGGGTTTTCCGGCGATCTTGACGGCGTCTTCACCCTACCTGACCTGAAGGTTGCGCTTGATAAGAACACGGAAATCTCGCTTTTCCGGTCTATCAAGAAACTTCAGGAAGAAGGCGAGTTGATAAAGATCAAGCGCGGGGTCTATGCAGTGCCAGACGCTTCGCTCGAAGCAATCAGCGCACGCATCGACCCTAAGTCGTATATTTCCACAGACTCAGTGTTGGCTTCAAAAGCTATCATCGGATCTATCCCCGCAAGAAAAGTACAGGCTGTAAAGGTGGGTCCGCCGAGGGTCTACAAGTGCAGCCTCGGCGTTATCGAACACCTCAGCATCTCCCCTTCCCTGTTCTTCGGCTTCGAGTCTATAGACGATCGGCTCTATGCCACACCGGAGAAAGCGTTTCTGGATGTTTGTTATTACTGCTTCAAAGGAAAACGCTTTCCATTTGATCCGGCTACAGACATCAACACCGAACAGCTTAATATGAATATCGTTACGGACTACTTGAAAAAATACGACAAGAGGTTTGTGTCATTTTACAACCGCATATGGGGAACGTCATCATGATAGATAAAGAACAGGCACTGCTGGCATTGGTAATGGATCGGTTTGCTGAGAAGTTCGACAAGAAGGCTGTTCTCAGAGGCGGCATGGTTCTGCGTATCCTCGGGTCGCCAAGATCGACTAACGACCTGGACTATATCTTCGTCCCCTTCAAGTCAAAGAATGACATTGTCGATGATGTCGTCTCATGTCTCAAGGAGATAGAAGGAGCGAACGTAACATACTCGCTGAACTCCAAATGTCTCAGGGTCGTATTGACTGTTGAGGATACAACCATACAGATCGAAGCAAAGGTTGCAAAAGATATTGCGGTATCGTCCACAACGACCAAGCTCTTTTCTCCTCAATTCGACTTGCCGAAACGCATCATAAATATTGTGGATCTCTCCGTAGCGCTTTCCAACAAAATGGCTGCATGGAACGAAAGGCGCCTGATTAGAGATATCTATGACATCTGGTTCTATATTCAGATGAACGTACAACCGGACATACAGACGCTACAAACAAGACTAGACAAACCTCAGTATTCCAAGCTGATCAACAAGGCCGACTATTTTCAGGGAACTTCAGTATCAGAGTTCTTTGATTTTCTCCGCGAAAAATGCGCTGACTTATCTGACAAAGAGATAGAAAACGAGCTCTCAGCCTATCTGCCTCCAGAAGACATCCAAGGCCTGGGCATGATATTCCGAGCAGCACTCGCTAAGCTCATTAACCAGGAATAGACCAGGGCGTTTACGTGATTCCCGTGAGTTTTAACCGTGAACCCGGAACCATTGGCCGAAAAGACCTTTTCGGACAGGCTCTAGTTATAGCGCAGCACGATCATACAGATCGCGATAAGAACCGCCATTGGCGATGAGCTCGTCATGCGTGCCTGCCTCAACGATCTTACTGTCCTTCAGAACATACGTCATATCAGCATCACGAACTGTCGAAAGACGGTGCGCGATAATAACGGTCGTTCGACCTGCACACAACTCCTTCATTGATTGCTGAATCATTGTCTCAGATTCAGAATCGAGCGAAGATGTAGCCTCATCAAATATGAGAACAGGAGGGTTCTTAAGAAATACGCGCGCTATGGAAACGCGCTGTTTCTGTCCTCCCGACAGCTTTACGCCACGTTCCCCTACTAGCGATTCAAAACCGTCTGGGAGTGACTGTACAAAATCGTATATATGCGCTCTTTTGGCTGCTTCATACATCTCTTCCTGAGTAGCATCTGGTTTACCAAATGTGATGTTCTCCCTGATTGTAGCATCAAAAAGAAATACATCCTGCTGGACAATGCCGACCAACTGCCGCAGATCCTGCTTTTTCAATTTCATTATATTATGACCATCTATTTCTATGCTTCCACGCTGAGGCTCATAGAATCTCGGTATCAATGAGGCCATCGTGGATTTCCCGGCACCGGACTCGCCCACAAGCGCCACGGTCTTGCCAGCCTCTATATGCAGATCGATATCTTCAAGCACCCACGGCGTATCTCCATCCTCATACTTGAAGTAAAGGTTATTAAAACGGATGTCGCCGTTCATCGCTTTAAGACTGACGGCGTCTGCCCTGTCTTCTATATCCGGAACTTCATCCATTATCTCGACAAACCTCTCGAAAGCCGCTACCCCCTGCTGGTATGACTCCATAAATCCGACCAGCCGCCTTACCGGCTGAAACATGTACCTGCGGTACATTAGAAACCCTATCATCTCCACAAGCTCAAGAGCCCCGGCATGCACCAGCAGGACTCCGCCACCGATGATAATTACCGAGTAGAACTCCATCAGAAACATCATCCCCGCGTGAAATCGAGCCATCGTTCCGTACATATTTGATTTGGCGGTCAAGAAATCGTCATTAACATTACTAAACCTGTCTACCGCATAATCTTCCTTGGCGTATGACTGTGTCTCTCTGATGCCCTGAATAGCATTTTCAACATTACTGTTTATATCTGCTACCCTGACGCGAACTTCCCGAAATGTCCGCCTCAACCTGATTCTGAATATGCTCCCCCACATAAGGATAAACGGCAGAGGAATGGTCACTATAACTGCCATCTTCCAGTTTATTATGTACATAAATACTAACGACCCAAATATCAGTATACCCGAGACAAGCGCATCCTCCGGCGCATGATGAGCCAGCTCGCTGATAGTAAACAGATCATTCGAAATACGGGACATGATATGACCTGTCTTTGTGTTGTCAAAGAAACGAAACGACAGCTTCTGTAAATGCCGGAAAAGATCCAAGCGCATCGCTGTCTCAATACGAGTGCCAAGTATATGCCCCCACTTCACATTGATAAACTCGCAGTACGCCATTATTACGATCAGAATGGTCATCACCCCGATGGTGAGCCATATCTCGCTCGGCTCGGACTGCGCCATCTGATCTCGGCCAAGAAGACGCACAACCAGAAAAGGTATTACAATAGTTAATGCTGCACGTAACACCGCACTGGCCATATCCAGTGTAAACAACGGCCTGTGAGGGCGATAATAGCTGATAAAGCGCTTCAATAAATCGCTGGTATCTTCTTCTCTCATGCCTGTCTTTATAACGCACTATCAGCCCACAGTCGACACTTCTTGACTGGAATCCTCTGATTCGGCTTCCTGCGGATTGCGCGTGAATAGGCTTGCGATGAGGAAACAGGCAGTGACCGCGAGTGATATAAGGGCAGGCAGGCGGTAGCTGCCGCTGAGAATTTCAAGCTTGCTGAAGAACCAGGGCCCGATTGCGCTGCCGAAGACCATCAGGCTCATCGCAAATCCGGATATTGCGCCCAGATGATCCCTGCCGAAGAAGGTCGGCCAAGTGATACTGAGCAGCAGAGAAAAAAGCGCCGTGGCTATGCCGCCGCCTATAAAGTACACCCAGAGCATAACGCCTTCGCCGAGAAAAGCGACGCCGAGCATCATCAGCATCAGACCTAACAGCTCGATTCTTAGAATATGCTGAAGGCGCACGGAATCAGCAAGGCGCCCGAAGAGCGGGCGCAGTATCATGGATATTATGCAACCCGGTATGAAGCTGGCAAATGCTGTCGTGCGAGTGAGGCCGACCGACCCGAATATGCTCTCAATGTGAAAGGCAACTGCAGTTACGAACATCGCATACATCATCGCAGGCCCAGCAAAGACCCAGAAAGCCATAGTCCTGCGTGTTTCGGGCAAATCGTATTGTCTGTAAACTTTATGGAGCCGCTCTCCTTTGCCATCATCAGCGACTTTCCGGCCGTCAGGAATCAGTCCGCAGGATTCAGGGTTATCCCGAAACAGCAATAAAGCCACTGGCACAAAGATGAATATTGCCACCACGCCCAGGATCTCCCAGCCGCGCCGCCATCCGAAAGATTCGACCAGAAGGTAGAAGAAAAACGGTGTTGCGGCAAAACCCGGTTGAGTGAGAAAGCCCATGATGCCGGTTGCCATGCCGCGCCTGTGGTTGAACCATTTGACGACCATATTCCTGCATGACAGGGTCATGACACCCTGACCTGAGAAGCGAAGCATGAGGAAAAGAAGTGTCATCACGATGACAGATGACATTTCCGAACTTAACGGTCCTCTCGACAGGTATCCGGCAATCTTGTCACATCGTGCCAGAAGAAACGTCGTCAGTCCCATAATCAATGCGGCTAGTGGCGCGACAATACGGACGCCAAGTCGATCGAGCAGCTTGCCGACGGACGTAAGCATCAATGAACTGAGAATGGTGCCGATCATATAGGCTGTGCTGATTGCGACATCGCTGATGCCCAATGCGTCACGCATGTGGCTCTTGAACGCGGAGACTCCCAGCGTCTGCCCCGGCATGCTGGCCAAGATACCGATACCGCTCAGAAAGACGATGATCCAACCGTAAAAAAACGGCAACCGCGCCGGAGCAAACGGAACTGTCGCATATTTATCTTCCAGATATTTACTCATCAGAGCGACAGATACTATATGAAGATACGATAATTAGCTATGAAAAGAGGACATTCATTAGATCTTACTTGCGTTTCGATGGATTATCTAAATTCAGATTGTCACCCATCTCTTTCTGTAAAACCAGAAAGTCAGCGCGTAGATCTTTGACCACCTTGGCGTATTCGGGGTTGTCAATAAGGTCTTTCATCTCGTGGGGATCTTTCTTCAGATTAAACAAACGCATCTTCTTCTTTGCTGTCGGATAGAAGATAAGCTTCCAGTCGCCTTTAGCGATCATTCGCTGGGTATTTATATATTTTCCATAGATCCGTTTATACTGAGTCTTCTTCTCCCCCCGGATCAGAGGCATCAGGCTATTGAACTCAACATGCTTCGGCTTCTGAACGCCAGCCAGATCGAGAGCTGTAGCCATAGCATCCTGCAGGTAGATCGGCGCATCGATCTGGCTGTTCGGCTTTATGCCGGGGCCAACGATGATAAACGGCGCGCGCATCGAGTGCTCGTACATGTTCTGTTTTCCAACCAGACCATGGTGACCAACAGCCAACCCGTGGTCAGCAGTGAAGATTATGTATGTATTATCAGCCTTACCGCTTGCCTCCAATGCGTCGAGCATACGGCCGATATGGTGATCCATATAGGTGATTGATGCGTAATATTCCTGACGGTTGACCTTGACCGAATACTCGGTACGAGGATAAGGCATCAGGCGTTCATCACGCAGCCTCTTACCGCAAATAGCATCGGCATACGGATACTCAGGCAGAAAGTTTTCAGGAATCTTGATCGAGTCGAGCGGATACATATCCACATACTCTTTTGGCGCCTGACGAGGATCATGCGGTGCGTTAAAAGCCAGATACATAAAAAACGGCTTGTCATCATTTTTTACCTGCTCAAAAAACTCGACTGTATTATCAGCAAGTATCTGCGTCCAGTGCGTGCCGCCCGTCCAGAAGCCTTCGCGCTTTGTATCCCACGGTTTCCAACCCTTTTTGTAATCTTCCTCATCTACCGGACGACTGTAGCCTTCCGGGGTCTGGTTAGGCATTCCCGGACGAACATCCTTCACAACATCAAATCGAGGGTTGCCTGACACATGCCATTTCCCTGTCATATAGGTGGTATACCCTGCCCCATTCATCATATCCGACCAGCGCGGAAACTTATTAACACCTTCCTTCGCTCGATTCACGAAGCAGCCGGAATTCAGCATCGCACGGCTTGCCATGCAGACCGCTCCATTCCATGCTCCCATGTTGTACGTATGAGTGAAGCTGACGCCGCGATTGACAAGTCGGTCAAGGTTCGGTGTCTTTACTTCCGTCAGACCATAGGCACCTATCGACTCGTATGTCTGGTCATCCGTGAAGATAAACATGATGTTAGGTTTGGTCTTTTCAGCTAATACTGAGATTGCACAGCATAACGCTGCCGCCGCCACTAGAGATATAAACTTTTTATTTTTCATACTGTTAGACTATACCATTTCGGAGAAAAGAACAACTGGTCACCCCAAAATATTTACCTACATGACTGATAAACGGCTTCTTGATCCCGTCCGGCCAGCTTACGACGCAGGCGACATGGTTGTCTCCATCCGTCATAGAACCCTTCCGCCCCACCACATCACCAAATGTTGTCTTCGTGACAATCGGCTTGTCCGTGCCGTTGTCGCCAACACCGGCAAAGCCATACAAAACAGCAATAACACTGCAGTGAAAATCTTTCTCATCATTCCTATCTCCTTATTAGTGCCCACCGACAAAACACAAGCTATCACGCTTTTCCAAACTATAAGTGCCGTATCATTTGCGATACTACAATAATGGTATATCCATGGGACACTAAAATTGCCTGATAATTCATTTTCTAAGGCAGACTAGCGATCCGTAATCGAGCAATTAATAACGACATTTCCCTGAAAGTAGTCTATGATACCTCTATGTTATCAATTGGAAAAATGAACAAGCTCACCGTTGACCGTATTGTTGATATGGGTGCATACCTGACGTCGGAGCAGGGCGAGGTCCTACTGCCAAAGAAATACGTTTCCGAAGACCTCCGCTCTGGCGATGCGATCAATGTTTTTATCTACAGCGGTTTTGAGGATGGCCTGACGGCGTCGATCAATAAACCCTACGGGGTGGTTGGTGATATTGTCACTCTGCAGGTCGTGGATGTAAATGACTTCGGTGCCTTCCTTGACTGGGGAATGGAAAAGGATATCCTCCTCCCGAACGGCCGCCAACTCAAGCCGGTCGTTCCCGGCCAGAAATGTGTGGTCAAACTTGTGCTCGACGAGAAGACAGGGCGAGTGACCGCCAGTTCCAAGCTACGCCCCTTCCTGAACCCGAACAACAAGATGATGAAGCCGGGTGACGAGGTGAGCGCTCTGTTCTATGACGAATCTGAGATCGGGTTCACTGCCATCATCAACGATACATTTATTGCGATGCTTCACCGGCCGGATGCAACCAAGCCGATTGAAATCGGCGATACTCTCACCGCATACGTCAAGCGTGTCCTCCCTGAGGGTCTTACAGAACTCTCACTCCGCAAGGTCGGCTACCAGGCTGTAGTCGAATCCCGTCCGCAGCTTCTTGACGCTCTCGAAAATGCCGGCGGCTTTCTGCCCTTCACAGACAAAAGCAGTCCAGAAGAGATCCGCGAGAAATTCGACATGAGCAAAAAAGCCTTCAAGCGAGTTGTAGGCACTCTCTACAAAGAGAAAAAAATCAAGATTGAAAATGACGGAATCAGGTTACTCTAGGGGTTTGGGGCCAGCATCCAGGGTGTCGAGGTAGAGATCTTCTGCTTTTTTACGTGCCCAGGGGGTTCTTCGCATGAACTTGAGGCTGGATTTTACTGACGGGTCGTAGCGGAAACAGCGGATATCGATGAGCATACCAAGCTCCTCCCATCCATAGGTATCGACTAGGCTTTCCACTATCTGCTCCAGTTTAATACCGTGCAGAGGGTTGTTGACTTGTTTCTCGCTCATGATTTCGGTTTCAGCACCAACAGCCAGACAATAATCCATACAGCGATAGCCCCGATTAATAATTCTAATCTGCAATCTATGACTTCAGTTTCGACTCAGGAATCTCGCCCGCTTTCTGAAGTGCTATCTTTGTCAGGATAGGTCCGATAATTTCGAAGAAAATGCATGTGGCCGTGATCGTGGTGATGACTGTAGTGCCTATCTTGTCAGCATGAGCGGTACCTATTTCGGCAAAATCATGTTTTACTATGAGAGCAAGAGCTATAGCGACACCGGCCTGGGAGAGAAGTCCCATACCGATATACTTCTTTACCTTATCTTCCACTTTTCCAAACATGCCGCCAATTCCAGCCCCTGCAATCAAGCCTACTGACCTTCCAACGATATAAACTATTCCCAGAACACCCAGGGCGGGGATAGCGGCCAGTTTTAGATGTGCCCCTGCAAGGCAGAAAAACAGTATAAACAGCAAAGGCATTACATCCAGAATCCTCGAACCCACTTTCTGAACAAGTGCTTCAGCCCGTGTGTTTACCAGTGTGAATCCAATCATCAGATTAGTCAGAATAAGAGAAAGGTGGAAGGTCAGAGATACACCAATGGCCACCAGTATGGATCCGAACACCATAATAAGGATATCTCTGTCATCCTTAACCCTGCGAACCAGAATACAGAAGATAAGACCTATAATCCCTCCAAGTGAAATGCTCATAACAATTTCTTTAGCAGATTCAAGAATGCTGGGAAGAATATGAACTTCTGTATTAGAACCCTCGTTCACTAGAATGACTTTTGCGATAGCAGATGCAAAACCGAAAATGATAATGGCAAGTCCGTCATCAAAGCCGACAACAGCGTAAAGCGCCTTGGTAAGGCTTCCCTTTGCCTTGTACTCCTGAATGACGGCAACGGTTCCGGCCGGTGCACTTGCAGGTGCCATCGCACCGAATATCAGGGCAAGCGGCAGATCTCTGGTGAGCGCGTATACTACACCAAAAACAATAACGAACGATGCGAAGCACTCTGCAAATATAACCGATATAATCCCCGAGCCCAATCTCTTGAGAGATGAAATACTTAATTCCTGACCGATACTGAAAGCAACGAACCCGAGCGCTATCTCGTTTACAAAAGAGAGGTGTTCAAGAACTACATCATTGAATTGATTCAACAGCGAAGGCCCCATCAGAACGCCCAAAAGCATATATCCAATGAGAGATGGAAGATGTATTTTTTTTCCAAGTCTGCCGGCAAAATAACCGACGACCACAGTAAGTCCGATAATAGTTAGAATATGCATCAGGGTGTCACTTTCTTGATGCAGGATCTGCGATTGCAGGAGGCGTATACGACGTCCTGAACAATCAACTTAACATCCGAACTGTTGTCCAGGGGGCCGGTGATGGATTCGACCCTTCTGATGATTTCGTTGGTCATACGTTTTTCAACGGTAACAACCAGAACTCTACAAAACGAGAGGAAGTCATCGTTGAGCAGACCTGCGAACAGCGGAACCTTTGCCATGTAATCATTAGTTGATTTGACATCCAGAATAAATTCGGTCGATCCGTTCAGAGCCGAAAATATTGGTAATATTTCATGAAAAATATCCTCGTTGTTTATGACGACATGAAAGAGGTTTTTGCTTTCATGGTTTGTTAAATCTACATCGTCGTGCACATATTTAAGGAAGCTCTCGCTTATCATCTCTGGGGTTGTCTGCGCTGTTATTTCTTCAATGGCGCCAGGTATTCTCAACACCTGGGATATTGCAGAAAGAAGCCTGATGTGCCGCTGCGACTGTTCTTCCGGAGCGATCAAAAATATAGCCATACTGACCGGCTGCTCATCAAGAGAGTCAAAATCAACCTTGTTTGGTGCAATAATAATACCGAGAATAAACTCTTCAATACCGGAAAGCCTGCAATGGGGTATTGCAATACCCCTTCCAAAACCGGTAGTCCCCAGCTCCTCTCTCTCTCGAAGTCCCTGCAGAACCGTACTGACCTCAATATCAGATAAGAGCTGCGATTTACAGGCGAGCTCTGCCACCTTCGTCAGCAGTTCGTCCTTCCTCTTGAGCGATGATTCAACAGAAATGAGATTTGTGTCCAGTAGTTTCAAAAGGCTCATTATTTTCCTCCGTTCGATTGAGTTAGCTACAGGTGAGTAATAATTTCTATATCCGTCTTGATCAGCAATTCATGTATCTCGTCTACTGTCGCCACTTTAAGCATTTTCTCTACAATGTTTTTGTTTCGTAGCAACAGAGATATTTTTGCCATTAAACGAAGGTGCGTTGTATGCGAAGGCGTGCAGGGCAAAATAAAGATATGCGTGAGTTCTCCATCTAGTGCATTAAAATCTGTACCGTCGCGGCATATGCCAAGTACCAATGACGGTGTTTTCATGTTAATCGCTGCAAAATCCTGAGCATGCGGAATTGCTACATTACGAGCAATCGCAGTTGATATGACATTTTCTCTTTCAATAAGATCTGCAACAAATGCTGTTGAGTCAGTTATTATGTTTTCCCTCACGAGAGGTAAAACAAGTTGATTGAGTACGTCTTCTCTAGAGCCTGGTTTAATGTCGATGAGTATTCTCTCCCGTGCGACAAGCTTGGAGAGAGGATATATCGTTTTCCCTGTATTGATTACACGTATCAGATCGTCTTTTGATGCGGTCAGCATTCTTTCGGTCAGCCAATCTTCAATGATATCACGCATAAAACGCCACTGGTTGGATATCTTGGCACCAGGAATATCACCGGCCTGCACCATTCTCAGGATAGTTTTCTCCGACACCTTCAAATACGTGGCGATTTCGGAGAGTGTCAATATCTCATCTGTAGCGTTACTGTCCATTATTGTCCTTTAAAGGCAACATATAGACTGTTTTGTCTCAATGCAAGAGAAATATCAGTTTTGCAAGCTTAACAGCAGTAGATTTTCAGTAGCAACCCGTTACAGCACAGGTTCCGGCCATTCGGGGATGCCCTCAGCTTCTTTCTGTCTATTGAACTGCTCGATAAAAGGCTTGCCGATATCAAGCGGTGCGTCTTCATTGACCATCAATGTTAAAGAGTTCCTTACCGACTAACCGCCACTTCTCATTGCGAATGGCGAATCTCTGGTATTTATGATTGTCAGGGTTCAGGGTTTTTAGAATCGGATTACCATGACAGCTCAGATCGCCGTAACCCTGATCGTCGGTCATGACCAGGATAATATTAACGCGGGACTTACTGAGACTGCTACCCGTCGATGCTGACAACTGCGCAGATGTGACAATACAAATGGTACCCGCAAGCGTAATGACTGATCTTAAAACATATCTCTTCACAACTTGATTGCCTTTTGTATATCTAAGCCATTAACTCTAGCGTAAAGACGGAATCAAGATAATGGTGAAGGGAAAACCAAAAACCAACTCCTACTGCGTTTCTTCTTGCCATACAATCATATATTTTGTCTAATACCCGCTAATTGGAGATTACGAATGCCGAAAGATGATGCAATTGAAGTTACAGGAGTAGTACTTAAAGTATTGCCCGCGACGATGTACAGGGTTAAACTTGAGAACGACCACGAACTGCTTGCGCATATATCTGGTAAGATGCGGAAGAATTTCATTCGTATCACAGCAGGCGACAAAGTGACCGTCCAAATGTCTCCATACGATCTCACTAAAGGTCGTATTACTTATCGCCATAAAGGGTGAATAGACCACGGACTACAGACCACACGGCACTTCATCTTCACACTTCTATCCTGCCAGCTATATAATCAATAACTTCTTCAAGATCCATGCTAGTTGTATCAACAATCTCAGCATCCTCCGCCACACGTAAAGGATCCCGCTCTCTCGTCGTATCAATCTCATCCCTCTTTGTGATGGAATCAAGCACAGCCTCTTCGGCGATATCTTCGCGTTCCGCCATCTCAACATGCCGTCTGCGAGCCCGCTCCTCAGGAGATGCATCCAGATAGAACTTATATCGGGCATCCGGGAAAACCGCGGTGGTTATATCCCGTCCCTCTATCACGAGATTTCCCAGTTCTCTCATGCCCCGCAATAACGATACAACTTTCTCTCGGACCGAAGGATATGTAGCGATGATGCTGACCTTGGTATTAATTTTCTCTGTTCTCAGCTCCAGACCTGGCTCAACACCATCAATCCGGAAACATACTGCACCGTCCTTTGTGAAAAAATCAAAATCTACAGAGTCAACCACACCGTCTATCACACTCTCAGAATTAACATCCATGTCATTCTTTAAAGCCTTCCAGGTAATACCCCTATATAAGGCACCGGAATCAACAAAGAGATATCCCGCTCCGGCGGCCAGCCTTCTCGCCACCGTAGACTTACCCGATGCTGATGGACCATCAATTGCTATCACGGCGTTCATCAGAAAACCACCTTTCCCATATCATCCATAAATCCAGGATAAGAAGTGTCAATACAAGCCACATCGCAAACCGTCACCGGGGAATCCGCAAACAAGCCCAGAATCGACATGGCCATTGCAATCCTATGATCACCATGACTATTTATTTCCATACCGCCCGAAATAACAGCCCCGCCCTTTACAATCATACCGTCTGGATTTTCTTCCAACGAAACACCAAAAGCTTTTAACCCTGCCGCTACCGTAGCTATCCGATCAGACTCCTTTACCCTTAATTCAGCAGCATCCCGAATTACCGTCTCACCCTCAGCAAGCGCACCGACAACAGCAACAAGCGGCAGCTCGTCGATCAGATTGGGTATCTCATCACCACCAACCTCTGTCCCGACCAACTTCTTGCCCCTGACAACAACATCCCCAATATCTTCCCAACAATCATCATTCATCACTCTGCATTCAACACTTATCTCCGCGCCCATCCTTTTTAGGACGTCAAGCAATGCTGTCCGGCGCGGATTCAGACCCACACCTTTAATAGTCAACTCGGCCCCATTCATACAGGCCGCATCCGCAATCCAAAACGCCGCAGATGAAAAATCACCCGGGACATCCCAATCACCACCAACCAATTCGACATCACCGCCATCAATCGAAATCCTGGCTCCATCAATTTTAACATCCATGCCCATAGCCGACATAAGCTTCTCTGTGTGATCCCTTGTCGGCCTCGGCTCTATTACACTCGTAACACCTTCAGCATTCATGCCTGCAAGCAGAACACAGGATTTTACCTGTGCGGAGGCAACGGGCAGTTTATACTCAATGCCCGAAAGCGACTTACCCTTAATATCCATTGGCGCGCAACCACCTTCACGAAGATTGATATCCGCGCCCATGAGTTTCAGGGGATCCCTAATCCTGTTCATCGGGCGAGAGCAAAGCGATTTGTCACCAGTCATGCAGGAATCAAAAGACTGCCCTGCCAATAAACCCGCCATCAAACGCATCCCCGTCCCGGAATTACCCATATCTAAAACATCAGCAGGCTCAACATAACTCCCGCCAACTCCAACAATCCTTATGTCATCCTGAGAAACAGTCACCCCTGCGCCAAGCTGTTCAACAGCATGCAGCGTATTTAAACAATCCTCACTCATAAGATAATTGCGGATTACCGACTCACCCCGGGCCAAGCCGCAAAGCATGGCAAGCCTGTGCGATATGCTCTTGTCGCCCGGCACCCGCAACTCTCCCGAAATACTTTTACACGGCTCTATGTTAAATTCAGTCATAGTCTTAAATTAAACCTACCAACCCAACCCCCGCCTCGCTAGAGCCCTCAAGCCCTAATTCTTTTCTCAACGCCCTAATAAACCGCTCGTTCTGATCTCTGACGCCAACCGTCACGCGTATAAACTCACCCAGCCCATATCCGTCCATGGGCCTGACAATAACACCCTCCGACTGAAGCTTCTCGAAAACCTCACGCCCGTTATCAGTCTTAACTAGAATAAAATTAGCCGCCGCGGGCACATACTCAAGCCCCATCCTCTCAAATTCGCCCTGCAGATAATCGAGCCCCTCATGCATCATCACACGAGACCGCTCAACATGATCATCGTCACCCAACGCAGCAACAGCCGCCGCCAGTGCCATGGAATTAACATTAAACGGCTGACGCACCCTGTTCAACAAGGAAATGCATTCAGGGGGCGCTATCGCATACCCTATCCGCAGACCCGCCAAACCATATGTCTTGGAGAAGGTTCTCAGCAATACGACATTCCTGCCCGCTCGAACATACTTCATCGTATCCGGTTGCATCTCAGGCTTAAGCAACTCAATATAAGCCTCATCAAAACAAACAACAACATGCGCGGGCACTTCCGACATAAACTTATCTATTTCACATCCCCCCACCATCGTACTCGTGGGATTATTAGGATTGCTTATAAAAACTATCTTAGTGTCATCGCGTATCGCATCGCGCATCGCGGACAAGTCGTGCGTATAGTCCTTCATAGGGACCGAGATCACTTCAGCACCAAACATGGCTGCCATCAACCTGTATACCACAAAAGCGTGGTCTGCCATGACAATTGACCTGCCGGGACCAAGAAACACATGGGCAAGAAATTCGATAGCTTCATTACTGCCGTTTACCGGCAAGAAACATTCAGGAGACAGTGCCAACTTTTCGGCTAAAGCCATTTTAAGATAATACGCGCCACCGTCAGGATAACGGTGCATCAGGTCGACATTAGCCTTCATCGCCTCAATTGCTCGGGGGGATGGGCCAAGTTCATTCTCATTGGATGCAAGTTTGTCTATTTCGTCAGCAGATTCGAAACCCAATTCGCGGGCAACTTCTTCAAGAGGCCTGCCAGGTTCGTAAACGGAAAGCCCTGCAACTCCATCATTCGCTATATCAACAAAATTCATGAATCAGCCTGCCGAATTCTGAATCTCACTACAAGCATCCATAAGACGCCGGTATATTCCTTCAAGAACATCATCACTCAGCGGCCCACAATTCAATCCGTCAACACGTTCCATGACCAGACGCTCCCTATCCTCATCAAATATAGGCAAACATTCTTTCTTCTTTTCCTCGCCGACAAGCAAAGCCGTCTTGGCGCGCTCGTTCAGCAAGCGAACAAGGTCAGCATCAATCCTGTCAATCTCGCTTCTTAATTCATCCAACGTCATCTCAACTACTCCACTCATGTTAAAGTATCTTCTTCTTTTTCAGGGGCTTCATCTTCTCCTGCTGACTCAGATCCCGCATCAGCGTCACTCGTCGCTTGTTCTGCCTGCGGTTCACCGTGAAGGTTCACCATGAACGGCTGATCTTCCTCGGCATCCAGACTCAATTCCACCTGATCCCCAGATTCCTCCAGGATCGCTTCTTGCTTTTTCGCCTCTTTCTTGATCTTTTCTTCCTGCCTGGCCACAAGCATCGGTTCCATATCATTTAATTCTTTGAGATCTTTTAATCCGAAATGCTCAAGAAATGCGTTCGTAGATGCATAAAGGAACGGTCTGCCCGGAAGTTCACTGCGACCGACGATCTTAACCAACTGCATTTCCATCAGATTCTTAATCATGTGTCCCACGTCCACTCCGCGTATTGCCTCAATAGCCGCCTTGCTAACAGGCTGGCGATAAGCAATTATCGAAAGTGTCTCCAATGCCGGGCGCGACAAGCGATCGGGACGCCCCTTATCTAGCAACACCTTAAGCCACGTACCGCACGAAGCATCACTCTGCAGCATATAGCCGCCAGCAACCTCTTTCAAAAAGAAACCCATATTGGTCTTTTGGATATCTGCCTCGAGTTCTTTTAATGCTACGGCAATATCTTTATCCTTAACTTTAGCAAAAACCTTCGCGTCTCCACTGTCATCTCTATCAGCCGCCTCCGAAAGACATTTTCGCATCTCAGAAATTCTCAAAGCCCTGCTGGCACCAAAGATCAACGACCCAAGTATCTGCTTAATCTCCGGTATCTTTTCACCATTTTCCATCGCTCAATCCTACTCTTATATCTTACTCTTAATCAAAGCCCATAAGCTATAGGCGTTTATCCCCTCAGGTCCATAGGACCCTACGGGTCTGAGGCGGCAACTCATTCTCGCCTAAGCCCATCATCACGCTTCACTTATCACTAATCATTCATTACTCACTTGTCCTGGCAGAGCCGAAGGCGACGCCGGATCATTCTCTTCTTCCCCCGCCTGCACTATAACTATATCACCAAATTGTTTGTCCTGAACAATATCAACATGCCTCAGCCTTATCAACTCAAGCAATGCAAGAAACGTGCAAACGATCTCATTCCGCGATGCATTCTCTCCGAAAAGGTCTATAAACACAACCTTCGACTTTGTTTTTACGGCATTCAAGAGCGAATCGATCTTATCCGCAACCGAGAACTTATCAGCGACGATTTCACCAATAATATCACTTTTAGCGTTCTTTAGAACATTATTAAACGCTGAAATAAGGTCAAAAAGACTCACGTCATTGAGCACCAGACCTGGGTCATCCGGCTCCAGAATCACGTTCTCATTACCAAGCAGAAATACATTTTCCTGATAAAGCTCACGTTCCTGCAGGTGTGACGCAGCATCCTTGAACTTCTTATACTCCACGAGCTGTCGGACAAGATCCCATCTAGGATCATCCTCTTCCTCATCAAGCTCCTCTCGTTCCTCAACCGGCAACAGCATGCGGCTCTTAATCATCATCAACGTTGCAGCCATCACGATGAATTCGCCCGCGATAGTCAGGTCGAGCATTTTCATCACGTTGAGATATTCCATGTACTGAGTGGTAATAGTCTCGATAGGAATATCGTAGATATCAACTTCTTCTTTCTTGATAAGATATAGAAGAAGATCCAGAGGCCCCTCAAACACTTCCAACTCTACTTTGTACTCAGCTTCACCTGTCATAACAAAAAACTACCCCGCTAATCCCATTGCCGCCCTAACCACATCAAGCGTCTTTCTAGCCTCAGCCCTGGCGCAGTCCGCGCCCTTTTGCAAGATTGATTCCACACCTGTCAAGTCCGCGGCAAGCTCTTCCTTCTTTGCCCTGAACGGCGCCATATGCTCCCACATTATCTCAAATAACTTTTTCTTCGCATCCCCGTAACCATAACCACCAGCCCTGTAAAGTCCGGCAAGCTCTTCACATTGCTCTTCCTCTGCAAATAACTTGTACAAAGCAAACACATTACAGGTGTCAGGATCCTTCTTATCCTCCAACCCCTTGGAATCAGTGACTATCCCCATGATTTTCTTCTTCGTAGCCTTCTCAGCCCCGAATAATTCAATGTGATTATTGTATGACTTGGACATCTTCTGGCCATCCGTTCCGGGAATAACCGCAACATCATCACCAATCTTCGGCTCAGGTATCGTAAAAACCTCGCCATACTGATTGTTGAACTTAATGGCGATATCGCGGGTGACCTCAACATGCTGTTTCTGATCACGACCAACGGGAACTATATTCGACTGATATGCCAATATGTCGGCCGCCATCAATACAGGATAAGCAAAAAGAGCGTGATTCGCCGCAATACCTTTCGCCGTCTTATCCTTAAAGGAATGACATCTCTCAAGCAAACCCATCGGCGTCACCACCGAAAGCAACCATGTCAACTCCGTGACCTCAGGAACATCACTCTGCCTGAAAAAAACCGTTCGCTCCGGATCGAGACCACATGCGAGAAAATCCAATGCCACATCAAGAGTCGCCTCGCGCAAAACGGAAGGGTCATTGACAGTCGTCAACGCATGATAATTGGCGATAAACAAATATGCATCACCCTTTTCCTGAAGCTCTATCGCCGGCTTCATCATGCCGAAATAGTTTCCGATATGCAGTTTTCCTGAAGGCTGGATGCCTGACAAAATCCTCATAATTACCTCTTGGTACAGCTACTTCAATTACAATTAGCGTACCGTACAAAAGTTAGATAGAACTGTCGAGCGCTTTGTGCGTTACCGCCCATTCACCGCCCATTCATGAAGAACCAATAACATCCATTCGCGGCTAAACAATGCTCATTACGGAACAGACTGTACTCGCGTGTCTTGCCTCATAGTAACCGGGGGCGACGAAATGTTCAAAGTGGTGTTCGCTGTACTCGAACTGCTTTGCGATGCGGCAGGTCCGCCAGATTGTCCGCCACCACCGCCAGTATCATACACACCCTTACTGTCAGACTCACAGCCACAAACCAATAACGACGCAAATATCAAACTGCATAAAGCTACTTTCATCTCACAATTCATCTTTAGTCAAAATAATTGGCGTACACATCTCATTCCTAATCAACCTTCAACCGTTTTCCCTAAATTTTTCAGAACACAAAAGCAATCGACAGCAAACTAAAAAGCCAGACTTGCCTCTACGGACACCCGCTCGACATCGCTGGTCAGAGGGTTCATGGGGCCTGAATCTGCATTGTAATTTGAGTATTTCGCGATAATCGTAACATTTTCTCCAGCCTTCCGACTGAGAACAACATCAAATTCATCACCATAATCAATACCACCCGTATCAGATGAAAAATCATGATAGACAACCTTCATCTTTGCGCCTGTCTTAGGACATTCAGTGCTCAAATAAACATACATATCTTCCAAGCCCTCTGCAGGCGTAACAAGAAACACATCAGCCCATCCATTAAACTTATGCGCAGTAGCCAACGGCGTCTTGAATCCAACTCCGTTATCACTGCCAAGCAGTTCATATCCAACGCCAAACCTCGCAACAGGCGCACCAGCGCTCAAGTCTGCCATAAAATAACCAGCAGTATAATCCATACCAACTGTCGTGGCTGAATTATCAGACTGGCTAGCATACTCCAGCGCAAGCGAGGCAGAACAATCACCTTCACCCTTATGCTTGACCAGACAACTCAGTCCGTATGTGTCACTCGAGTTTGCAGCACCTACCATACCTTCTCCAAAATCCAGAAGATACCCATACAGAGAACCGGAAAAAGAATCACAGGGACCCCATCCAACGTTGATCAAATGCGATTCCGACTGATAACGCGCCGCATTGCCAGCCGAACCATCAGGCTCCACACCGTGCTCCTGACCAAATATACGATACACCTTGTCGACAAAGGCATAATACAAACTCACATCCTTAATGCTCTCGTTCTTTACACTATAAGCATCATAGGTCTGCTCATTCTGACGCCAGCCGACATTGCCGATAAACCTGGCATTGTCTATGATTATCCTCTGACGACCAGCCACAATAACGGAGTCACAACCCATATACTCAAGATAAGCCTGATTCAACTCCAACGCTTCCGGGTCAGCTATCACCGTGTGATCAAGAGCGTTTGTGTTCAGCCCGGCAGAATTATAATCATCCTCATCACCCAAAGAAGTTACATCTTCATACTCTACAAAACCTCTCAACCCCTTGAACTTTAATGTCGAATATCCAAGGCGGGTTCTCAGCGTAAACGCATCCGAATCCTTGGCCCCATCAGACTCCGCATGCTCATAACGCAGGCGAGCATTCACCAACGGCGTGCCTGACACTATGGCGTCCATAATCGAATCCGCTTCTTCCGCCATCACAAACCCACCGACAACAACCAATATCCCACACACCAATACCAGTCTTTTCATCTTCCGACTCCTTGTTATGAGTTTCCAACTGCAACACAAAATCCAACACTCTTCTTCAGTAGACATTCTCCTACTATCTCTCCCTGCATGCAAACAGAAAAATCAGAAACAGCCTTATATTGTTTCTTTTGTCCACAATTTTATTGCACTACCCCCCTATTTATTAATAACCTGTTCGCAGTTTGTCAAATCACACAAAGGAGAAAACCGCATGAAGAAAACATTAGTATGTGTCACGATCTGTCTGTCAACATTGATAATGGCCAATGCAGGCCCTAAATGGGACGTTGGCGAGGACGGATGGATGAAAGCCGCGTTCCTCGGTCAGGCACATTATTCAATTCCTGACAACGCAGCCTACGACCAGGACTTCTACATACGCAGAGCACGGATCATCCTCATGGGCCAAATGACCGACGGAATCATGTTCTTCGCTGAAACAGATAACGATAAGGCCGGCAAAAAAGGCACTTCCGTATCTACCGATATTCAAGACGCTTTCATCGACGTTCGCCTTTTCAAATCCGACAAGGCTGAACTCTGGGTCGAGGCAGGTCTTATTCTTCTTCCTTTCTCATTCGAAACTAAAGCGTCAGCAGCCAGTCTACTGGGCAACGACTACAATGCCGAAGCCATAAAACTCGCCAACACTTTCGTCTGGCGCGATAACGGTGCAGAACTTCACGGCTTTATCGGCAAGAAATTCGCTGCGCGCATCGGCGTGTTCGATGGCTACGACACAGAAGGATCTTCAAAAAGTGATATGGCCGCACTCCGGTATACAGGGCATATCGCCTTAAACCTGCTTGGTGATGTTGAAACAGGATGGTTCCTCTGCCAAAACCGCCTCGACAAAGACAACTATCTCGCCATCGGAGCCGGTTACGACCAACAGGACAAGGCAACAAGCATCATCACCGAAGATGCAGAGGGCAACACAACAGAAACTGGACAAAAGGACTCGAGCGCATGGGTTGCCGACTTCATGTCCGGATTCAGCCTCTCAGAAAACTATTTCCTCACCATAAACGGCGCATATGCCGAATGGGATAGCGCAGTCTATGACGGAAGCACCACATTCATCGAAGCTGGTTTACGTTTCAAGAAAGTCATGCTCTCAGGCAAAACAGCCACACAAAACCCTGACGCAGGATCTTCCATAGAAGATCAGACAGTTGGACTGCATTATTTCCAGAAGGGTCACAACGCACGATACGGCATTGAATTCAGAACAGGCGACAGCGACGATTGGACACTCGCAAGCATCCAGTTCCTCCTGTAACACAAACAACTAAGGTAAAACATGATTACACAGGAAGTGGCGTGGAATATCATCACAAGGACAATCACGCCTCTTCCTGTCTCCCCCCATCCGCTGAACAGATGCCTGCACCACATTCTAGCTGAAGCAGTAAAAGCCGATCGCGACGTGCCTGCTGCAGATCGATCTGCTATGGACGGATTCGCAGTACGAGGCGACGACATCACTAAGCCTGCAACCGAATTAAAGATAGTTGGAGAAGTCCCCGCCGGCTCGGATGCCGCCCCATCCGTCGGTCCAGGCGAATGCGTGTTGATATATACCGGCGCCAACCTCCCTCCGGACACAGATACCATAGTACGCGTCGAAAACACTACACCCGCAGAAGACGCATCTATCACAGTCATAGAACCAATTAAAAAGGGTGCTGACAGATTTAGAAAAGGCGAGAATGCCTCCAAAGGCGACACGCTTATTCCCGCCGGCACACAACTCACACCCGCACACATCGGCATATGCGCCCAAACAGGATGCGCTAAACCGGTCGTCCACAAACACCCAGCCATCTCCATACTCGTCACCGGCGAAGAACTCAAAACTGCAGGCGAGAAAGTAGAACTACACCAAATACGCGACTCCAATGGGCCGACACTGCAGGCAATGCTAAAAGCCAATCATTTCAAAGCCAACAGTAGCACAATAGTCAACGATGACCTCAAAACCACAAGCACTGCCATATCAGCACTACTGGACACAAGCGACTTCATCATCATCACCGGCGGCGTCTCCGTCGGCACCTATGACTATGTGCCCGACGCAATAAAGAAAGCAGGAGGAACCGTCAAGTTTCATGGAGTCGCCATGCAGCCCGGAAAACCTCAACTCTTCGCAGAATTTCCAGGAAATAAGTTCGTATTTGGACTGCCAGGAAACCCACTAAGCGTCATGACAGGATTTCACGAGTTCATTCTTCCAGCCTTGAAAATTCTCTCCGGCATGCCTGTCGACAAATGCCACGAATCCCTCGAACTCCCCTTGAAAAACGAAGCCAACAGCAAAGGGCGACGCAAGTATTACGCGCTCGGCCGACTCATCCAAGGCACCGATGGCTACCTGATCGAACCAATAAAAAGAAAAGGCTCAGCAGACCTCATCACGGCCGGCAAGGCTGACGGCGTTTTCGCCATCCCACTCGGAACAAAACACCTCGACCCAGGTAGCATCGTAAAATTCACACCATGGGTAACGGAACGCCGCACCCACGTGAATCAACCTTCGCCCACCCTGTGAATACAAAGGAAGACCAGTAACGACGAATGATATTTCTTCGCACTAATTTTCCAACTATCGATCCAGCGCTATAAGCAACACTAGTTGAAAGAAGTCAGAGGCCGGAAAGAAAAACAGCAATTGATGCGTTTAAAGAAAATAAAAAGAAGGGTTTTAGGTTGTTCTACTTCGTGCATCAAAAACCCCCCGTTGAATGAACAAATAGAAAAATTCCGCAAACATCCATGACGCATAATGTCTAGGCCATGGATATCCACAGAAATATGTGCTTTATTATTCTACTGACTTAGAAGAACGAGTATTTCACGCCGCCCATGACGAAATTACGATCCTTTTCGGTATCGTTTTTGTATTTCTGGCCAAGGAATCCCAATGAAGCTGAATAAGCTTTTGTGACCTTGTAGCTCGCAATCACATCCAGCTCCTGCGAAGACTGCTCATGACCTTTCTTGCCATGGGTATAGTCTGAATCACCGTAAACCATGTCGAGACTGAACTTGCCTATATCGAAACCTGCATCCACCCATGCTGTCCGGTCATTGACATCACCGCCCTTACCGCCAGCGTATAAACCTACTTTTCCAACCTTGATCGGCTCCCAGTGGTAATTTCCAACTGTCTTAGCAGCATTCGCCCCCTGGAACACACCATCCGGACTATCGCTCACACGGTAATAACCAATACCAACGTAGTAGTTTTTAACTTTTGCCGAGGCATGGATCTTCCAGGTCTGCGCATCTTCATCACCGTCAAATTTGGTGTCTTCAGCGAACTCAGCCCAGCCGCCATCGAGACCCAACGTAACATCGTCATTCACAGGCATAGTCGCCTTTGCTAACGAGCCATAAGTCGTAAGATAGTCGGGATGGTGCACCACAAATGGCGTCAACGTCAGATGCTTCTCAATAGCATCAATGTCAGCTATACACATATATATTTTGTCAGAAGCAGCATTTGTGCCCCTATCCACTGTGTCGTCAGGATCTCGCGTGAAGTCTTCTACACCGTCATTGTCCCACGACTGAGAAAGGTCATCCTGCCAGCCTGTGATCAATCCCACATACAGCTTCGTGCGAGGAATATCACCGACGGCCAACTGAACACCTTCCTGTATATCGCCGTCCATCAGCGCGATCTTCTTGAATTTCTTGCGACCAACCAACAGCGAACTCTTGGTCTTTGGTATAGCATAGGTCAAATACAAATACTTCAGCTGAGGGTCTTCGCTCAGCCAATGACCATCATCACTGAATTCATCTTTATATATGTCCTTACCCCACATTTCGTTTACGCCCAGCAAGCTGCCTCCAAGAGACAAGCCGCCCACCTCCGGAGTCACATGGCCAAGTTCGTAGTAGGCCCAACACAGGTGACCTTCGTCTTCCTCGCCAGCGGCGGCCCCGTCTTCCCACGTAGAGCGGAAATTGAGACCTATATCAGCCTTGGTCTTCCCCTTCGTAAATAAATCGCCTATCGATTCGACATCGCCGGCTAAAACTGTCGTACACAACAGCACGGCCATCCACGCTACAAATCCCGCTCGCATCACTTTCCTCCTTTTATAAGGTTTCTTAACTCACTTAATTAACTCACTAGCGTCCCATAGGGACGCAAAGGCTATAGCAGTTTAGGGCTATAGGCTATTAGGCCAACGCACTGTAATCTACACTCAGAATTATCAAACGTATATTATGGTAAAGGGTTATAAAGATGTCTTTTTCCTAACAGTCTACAGTCTATTGACCTACAGTCTGCATCCTATGGGATGCTACTATAATTAACCTAATGAAAGAATGCTTTGTTTCAATTCGCCTTAACAGAACTCCTTCCTTTTGCTTCACTAATATTTTCTTAAAACTCAAGCTGCAGCCTACTGAACAACTCATAAAGATCGTCCGCATCAGTGCAGCCAAAACGCGACGGCTCCGGCGAGATGATCAAATGTCCCCACTGAGGAATCCACGGCCACGAGATAGACGCCTTCCACTGCAATAACTGCGGAAGCAAATTGTAACTGGTTACATTCTCGCAGCAGGGAAATCCTTACATCATCACTCGTTCAGGATGCGTATAGATCGTAAAGTTGCTGCCGCGCGCAAAACCAACGACAGTAACATTCATGTCCCGCGATCTAAGAATCGCCTGATGCGTCGGAGCGCTTCGAGCAATAATTATCTCTATACCCGCACGCTTAGCCTTTTGAAGAATCTCCGAGGATATTCGACCTGAACACACAAGTGCCATCGTCGAGAAATCTCCCCCCTCAAGCAATCGCATTCCAATAACCTTATCAACCGCATTGTGACGCCCTATATCATCAGCCAGAATCTCCGGAATCGCCCCATTATGACTGAGCCCCGCCGTATGAAGTCCGCCTGTCTCCCGAGCGAGCGGGCTGCAACACTGAAGCCATTCAGCAATTTTACCTATCTCTTCCGCCGATACAGAGAGATTGCTCTCCAGCGGATGCCTATACACCACTTCCGCCACATTGGCGAACGTCACACCCTTCCCGCAACCTGAAGTGAAGTGACGTTTATTAAGGATTGAAAAGTCCGGGGCTTCCGGGGTTTCCAGATGAGCAGTCCACCGTCCTTGATCAATAATACAAGAGCTTACCTCGTCCTCATTCCTCAGCAGACAGGACGCAAAGAGAAACCCATATGAGAACACCTTAAGATCACTTGGCGAACATTGTATCGTGACAATCTCATGATCATTGAGATAAATAGTGAACGGTATTTCCGTCGCCACAGGCTGCTGACGAACAATCACTTCGCCATTTTGAAGGCGAGTTACTTCCATATCAACCGATGCACCCAATTCTTCACTAGTCATGCCACATACTCAATCAAATCAATCGCCGGGTCAAGTGCGAACGAATGAACCGACAAATCACAGCTCTCTGCAGCCCTATAAAGAAACAAAAAAATCCCTTGCAAATCCAACGTTCTCAGATAAAGTATTTCTTAATTGGTAACTTCACACAACTACACGAGAGAAAACATGACTATAGATCTTAAAAAAGAACAACAAGCATCTAACGAACGGCCGCGATGCAAATATTCACTGGCAGCAAAATTCTTTTTCTTTTCGATGGATATGATCACAGGGGAAAAGACCACATTTGCTAAAGCCAAGCTGATAGAGATGCTTGCAAGCATCCCGTACCGCACCTGGGAAATCCGCCAGTACGCACGCCTGACACGCGGCTACAAAAACACGGAACTGATAAACCAAGCCGGCAGCATATTGGAATGGGGCCGCGAAGCACAGGATAACGAATACTGGCATCTGCTGGTCATTAATGAAAAGATGAAGGAAGACAACATAAAGGACCCATGGTACCTCTTCCCGCTTATTCCCTTCTTTATGATCGGAACATATGTCGTCATGACTCGTATAATGGCACTTGTCAGCATCAAGAGCGCATTCATGTTTAACGCTGAATTCGAAGATCACGCCGAGCACGTATACGCTAAGTTCGTTGCAGACAACCCTGACATGGCGGACGAACCCGTAAAGAGCGAGAAGGTCAAAGGGTACGGAGATTTCTCAAACTGGGCAGACGTATTCAGACGCGTCGGACTGGATGAACGCGACCACATGAACAACAGCTTTGTATTCTGCGGCAAACCGGAATGCGTCGTCAAATATGACGGCATGCCGAAAATTCCCACCGTTTAAATATGAAATCCGTCACTACGCGCAGAAATTGAAAAGACAAACAAGACCTCTGCACCCGTCGAACTCGATGGTGCAATGGGAAGAATCTCGCGCCTCGCACGTATACAGACAGCACTGCAACGCATACAGCACAGAACACGGTTTTGTGCAGACGTTGCAACAACCCAATTAAACCAGCACACCTGGACGCATTCCCAGATTCCGTGCTACGCGTAACCTACGCATCAAATGGGTAGTGGACAGTGAGCAGGACTTAAGCGTTAAACACTGAGTCCCAATTCTTGAATACAGGCTCGAGGTCTTTCGAACGCAGCATCGCGCAAAATGTATTCACATCTCTGGTATCTGTGACTTCAAACTGTTTGCCTGACTCTTGACCATCAGAACCGTAGCCCCCCACTGTCGTCTTACTGGCAACACTCATGCGGTTAATGCCAACACCAGCAAACCCATCACGCAATCTTGCACTCTCACGCGTTGACAGGACCAGAGGAACATCAGGCAGACAAATACGAAAAGCAAAGATCATGCGGGCAAGAAATTCATCATCTACAGGATATGCCGGTTTGTACTCACCCATCTGTGCGCAAATACGCGGAAAGGAAATCATAACACCCGAACGCCAATGCTTTTTCAGCAAATACTGGGCATGCAGAAAAAGACAGACAGCTTCGCGTATCGGATCATCAAGCCCTAACAACACACCCAAGCCAAGCGAACGCATACCAGCCTCCATCGCACGAGACGGCACATCCAGCCTGTACGCATAATCTTGTTTTTGTCCCCATCTATGAAGTTCTTTATACAATTCAGGATTATACGTCTCCTGATAAAGAGTAATGGCCGTGCAACCAGCCTCATGAAGCTCTTTATACTCGTCAACACTCATGGAAAACGCTTCAACAGAAACATTATGGATATACCCCGACGCAGTTTTTACACATTCTTTAAGATATTCAAAACCAGCCTCTTCGGTCCTCTCACCCGTAAGCAACAGCACATCATTGAAGCCCTGCTTCTTAAGAGCCTTCACCTCGGCTTTGAGTTCTACATCACTCAACTTCAGGCGAATCTGTTCGCGATCGGATGCAAACCCACAATATATACAACCGCCAGAACAATAGTTGGATACGTACAATGGAACATATAGCGAAATAGTCCGCCCAAAATGACGAAGCGTTATTGCCTGCGCACGCTGAGCCATCTCTTCTATATGTCCACCAGCTTCTTTGCTTAATAGAACAGCCAGCTCGCGAGGGCCGGGCGAAAGAGAATAGATGGCACTTCTGATGCTGTCGCCATCAACAACACTATCGTCAGATAACCAAGGCTCAGGATTCAGCCAATCTGGCAAGACGTCCGCCATCAGGCATCCTCGCTGAGAAATGACGTCAGCGGACTCGTCGCAACGGCAGAACCGTCTGATGACATGATTCCTGCAATCCGCGCCTTGCGCCCAGCCTCAACCGCCATCGAGAATGCCGATGCCATTGCAACAGGATCAGATGCCGCCGCAATCGCACTGTTAACAAGAACAGCATCACAGCCCATCTCCATCGCCATCGCCGCCTCTGACGGAGAACGTATCCCCGCATCAACTATAACCGGTATATTACTGTCGCGGATGATAATCGAGATAAGATCTAACGTCTTAAGCCCGTTACCACTGCCTATCGCAGAACCAAGCGGCATGACCGAAACACAGCCGACATCTTCCAAACGCTTAGACAACACCGGATCCGCAGGCATATACGGCATAACATCAAAACCTTCCTTGACCAATTCTTTAGCCGCCTCATAAGTCTCTATCGGATCAGGCATCAGATGATGCGGGTTAGGGTGTATCTCGACCTTGACCAACTTACTGCCAGTCAGCTCCCGCCCCAGCATAGCCGCCTTAACAGCTTCGCCAGCATCCCTGGCTCCGGATGTGTTTGGCATGACTGTAACATTATCAAGCTTTGACACTGGCTCGTATAGATCCTGATCCTGATTATCCTGATTAAATCTACGAAGCGCCACCGTCACAATCTCCGAGCCGGAAGCCTCGACAGATGCGACCATCGTCTCAACATCAGAGAACTTGCCCGTGCCCAGCAAAAGCCGGGAAGAAAATTCCATGTCACCTAGTTGTAAGTTATTGTCCATGACCCCGAAGGTTTTAGACGGGATAGACGAAAGGGTCAAGAGGAAAGGGAGACTGTGGACAGCATGGCGCAATCTCAACTCCTCACTGCTTGCCTCGACGAAACGCTGGTCATCCCAAACTCGTTTCGGGGTTCCTGGACGAAGTAGGGTCCACCGCAGGGTCAACACCTCCAGTCCTATAACAGCCTGATATTAAGGGGCTCTTCTGGAGAATCTGTGGGTAAATTGCGGTCTTCTCGAAGCATAATATCGACGCCTGTCCCTCTGGAGGAAAGCAGGTCGTTTAAGCGTAACCAAGTAAGTGAAGGGCTTAAGTGTGCGATTA
>JAUUYL010000112.1 GCA_030590485.1 Lentisphaerota bacterium
GGATCAGCAAAGAACTTCGCCAGGCGTCTCGCCGAGTCCATGCGCAACCATGTGTTGCCAGAGAATCTGGCTATGCCGGGTCAAATCCGCTTTCACCCTCCATAGCTGATCCGCTCGCCGTACCGCCCCGTTTCGTAGCCATTGACATCCTGACTCAGCCGGGCTTTATAAGCCAACACCACGAAAACGCCCTAATCTCTCCCCACCAATTAACCAATAACGAATAACCAATATCCTCAGCGGCGATTCTTCGCCGCTGATGCCCAAAGCTCCAACGGTTCCAAATTACAAATTCTTCGAGTTGCAGAAGGATGCGATTAGCATAACAGGTAGCTGATACTGCTGATTTTCCGAAACGTGCCGAGAAAATATTTCTTACGGGACGTTTTTTTCTTGCCTATTTGTCGGCAGTATATATACTTTTGACTATGAATACAAAAACCACACCAAAGAATCGGCATCACAAACTCCAGAACTCTTACCTTAAACAAATCGCTCAGATCGGCCCGTTTGTAGAGGGATCGCTCTGTGAATACAAACGATCAGGGCGAAAGAGTTCGTCCTGGCATCTGACATACAAGGTGGCAGGTAAGACTAAGACCGTCTACGTGCCCGTTGAGATGGTCAAGGAGGTACGGAAATGGACGCAGGAGTACAAGCGACTCAAGCAGTTGATCCGCAAAGAAACGAAACAGTCTCTGGCGATCATCCACGGATACACCGCAAGCCAGCAGGTCGCAAGCCGCGAATCGTAGAGGAGATCCCGCCCATCCTCGACATGCTGATGGGGGTGACTCGCCACTGCTGGCCGGAACTCAACAGCTGGCTTAATGATCTCCCTGATCCCAGGCTTGAGGAGATGTGCCGCTATACCGGTGCCCATATATGGTGGGAGGTGATTATGACCTTCCTGACTCGTGGCGGATCTCGCAACGCTTTCGATGTGCATCGCAACACAGGCTTTTTTCCTGAAAATATCCTGCGCATCTGTGATCAGGACTGGAATGAAGAGCGCCTGGGAGAGAAGCGCACCGTAACCTGCTCGGAAAATGCTGTACACCACCTCAACCGTATAGAGACCCCAGAGGTGGAGCAGATCCCTCTCAAAATGGTGCGTCGCCTCATGGACATGCGAATGCTCGATGCAGGTCGACTGTTCGGCTCTTGGTGGTGTATTGCCATGGACGGAACACTACAGCAGCGCACGGGCAAGAAGGGACGCAAGCGTTGGCGCATGGTTCTTGAAGCACGCCTGATTGGCCCCTGTGGCGTTGAACTGCCTTTGATGGTCGAGTTCCTTGATGTTCATGACCCCGTTCGAGACAAGAGGGACTGCGAACTGAAAGGCTTTGACCGATTGACTCGTCGTCTGCGCACCGAATTTCCGCGCCTGTCGATTTGCCTGTTACTGGATGGACTCTATGCCGTCGAAACGGTATTTGATCGATGCAAAGACTATGGATGGAAGTTTATCATTACGATGAAAGAGGGCCGTCAGCCTACCGCGTTCAATGAAGCGATTCAGACCATGTTGCTCAGCCCCACTCATCTGTGGAAAGGCAAACGCATGGGAGAGGACGGGATGATTGAGCAAACCGCTCGATGGTCTGAACAGGTTCCCGTTTCCGGCCATCCACTCAATGTGATCTTTCTTGGAGAAATCGCTCCGCATGCCGCCACGCTCTGGGTATGGGTCACCAACCTCAGGCTTGATACCAAAAGAATTGCATGTGTCGTCGCTGGCGGGCAGGATCGGTTTCGACAAGAAGAGAATTTCAATGTGCTCAAGAACAATGGGTATGGGCTGGAGCACGCTTTCTGCACGCCAACAACGGCGTCAAAGAATTATCACATCATGCTTCTGGTGGCCGACATCATCTGGCAAATCCTTGCCGACGGTGTCTTGGCCCGCCTCAAACGCCTCGCACGAAAGCTGACTGACATCGGCTTCGTGCGACTCATGTTCGCTGCATTGATCTATGCACCCATCTCCCCGGACCCTCCGCGCATTGGGCAGATCCGGTTCGCACCGGGATAGCGACACGCGTGCAGGAGCAGCTCCAACCCATACCCATTCATAAATCAGCTTTCGCAGCCGATCAAGCCAAATCGGCCAGCTTTTCATGCCCCGAGCCTACAAGTAATTCCTCTCACTACGGTAATCATCTCGATAAGGCCATATATTTGGAACCGTTGCCAAAGCTCTTTCTTGATTGATCCCCTTGTTTATGGCAAGGTATAGTTGAAAGGGTTTATTCTATTAATGAGCGAAATCAATATACCCGGGTATGAAATAAGAGGATCACTGGAGGGTGGAGACACTTACCAGGTCCTTAAAGCATGGCAGACATCGCTTGAGCGGGATGTTGTCATCAAGATCATACCCTTCGATTCCGCCGACCATCAGGCGGCTGTTGACACATTCCTATCCGAAACCCAGACCGCAGCACGCCTCGAGCATTCTTTCATGGTCCCGATCATAGACGCAAACCGTACCGAATCATTCTGCTACATCATAACCGAATTCATAGACGGCTACACAACTGCCGACTGGCTCGCTAAGGATGGTGTAATTCCTGAAGCGGAAAGCCTGGTGGTTGCAGAGTATGTTGTAAGCGCCATGGAGCATGTACATACGGAATCAGGGCTGCCCCACGGCGACCTTAAGCTCTCCAACATCATGCTGGACAGCGAAGGATCCATCAGGCTCACAAATATCGGGTTGTCAACCAGCAGACAGTATATCAGAACAATCGCTCCTGACTCATTCGCTGATGATTCATACGTGACACCCGAGAACCAGGAAGGTAATGTCGAGCCTTCCGTCCAGTCCGATATATACGCGCTTGGCGCGATGCTTTACAATATGGTAACCGGCCAACATCCATATGCAGCAATGGAAACCGCAGAGGACTTGATTCCTGATCCCGTCGACATAAGTGATGCCGTATCACAACCCATGGCCTGGCTTCTTGAGAAAATGCTGGCAAGAAACCCTATGGAACGACATTCGAGCTGGTCGGAACTCCAACAGGATATCAAGCTGGTTCAGGAAAACAAAAAGCCAGGCAGCGGCATTCTTCCCCCTGACCACAGCATGATGGCCAGAAGCCCGAACCGAAAAATCGGCAAAGGCGGAAAGAAAGTTGTTGTGGGAGGAAAGAAGGCCGGCGGAAAGAAAATAGCGCCAAAGGCCGGAGCCCGCAAGGCCACAGCCCCGCGCAACAGACCTGCCGCCTCTAAATCCGGCGGTGGTGGCGCAGTTAAGATTGTCATCGGCCTCGTAATTGTACTGATAATAGTAATTGCCGCTGTAAAGGCGGGGAAATCCCGTAAACGCCAATCCGCCAGACGAGTCCAGCCGAAACAACAGGTAATCAGCGACGATCTGTACAAATCTTTCTTCAATGAAGCCAAAGCGTGGCACGACAAGCATCCGGAGGAATACGAAAAAGCCACAGAACGTTACCTGAAGGCTAAAAGACAATGCAAGGGCACGCCTTACGAGAAAAAGGCAGATAAAGAAATCGAGAAGATAGCGAAGAAACGCAATACAGTCATAAAAGCAACCCTCGACAGGATAAAGGCAAAAGGCCAGGCACTTGCCCGCAAGGAGAAGTACGACGAGGCGATAGACTTCTATGAGAAGTACAACGGAGAATATGCTGTACATACCCAGGTAGCTCGAATCAAGCTGGCCGCCGACATAAGAGAAATGCTTGAAAAGAAAAAAGAAGATGAAGAGCTCAGAATAGTCGAGCAGAAAAACCGTAAAGAGGCCCTCGTGGATATAATCGTATCCACTCTCGCGGCAAAAACTCCGGAAGCTGCAATAAAGGCGCTCGACGACGGAGTAAGATCCGATGACCTTCTGAATAACGACATCGAAATCAGCGAAGCACGTGATCTTCTTAAGAAAGCAAAAGAGATTAACACCCGCATCCTTGACTCGTTCAAAAAACAAATTGGAAAAGAAATAATCATACAGGTAGGAAACTCTTCCCAGAAGTTGCAGATTGCCGGAATCACAGGTGGAAAGATCAGAACCAAGCGCAAGGTGGCAAGCGGATCGGCTATTTACTTTACATTCAGCATTGATGAGCTCTCACTCGGTGAAAGATTCAAAAGGATGGGCCCGGACGGGACACCCGAAGTGGCCCTGGTAAAAGGTATCTCAGCCTTCAGAAAGAACGCACGTTCCCACGCACAGACATATATTGAGAAAGTAGGCTCCGTGCTTCAGCCCAGACTGATGGGACTGGTGGATGAACTTAATACCGCCGACCTCGAAAGTTCAGCAGAATACGAACTGCGCTATCTGCTGAAAAGTATAGGCATACTGGTACAGGGCGAGTTCGATACAGATAAATATATTAATGCCGCACAGGAAAGTATCCTCAAGCCGGGCACCGTGGAAATACTCAGGGGCGTATTCACGCATTTCAATATGGTATATGGCAGAACCGAATTCATAAAAGAAGCTGAC
>JAUUYL010000041.1 GCA_030590485.1 Lentisphaerota bacterium
ATTGTCCGCATTGCGGTGCTGAGATGAAGATGATTGCTCTGATTGACGATAATGAAGTCATCGAAAAGATCCTGCGCCACCTGGATTTGTGGCCGGAGGATTGTCTCTCGGCCCGCGCCCCTCCTGAGCCGGCCCTTTACTCCTTGAAATCCCTCCACTGCGCAGCTACCATCTGTACATCAAACGAGTATGCTTGATAATTGAGGGCACAGTGAGTGATAAGAGTGAAAGCAAATTCCTATCAGTAAGCCAAAGGCTCGTCGTGATACCATCCTGAATCCACGATGGTCTTCGACGTTCACATTACTCCTCAGTCACAATCCTGCTGATGAGATCCCGAAAGAAATCATGTGACCACATATCCAGCTCTCGGCGGTCTCGCACAAAAGGAGCTACCTCGGTCAATGCGTTGTCGACATCCAATTCCGTGATAGCGTTATTCAGCATATTCTCCAGCCCCTGCAAGCTAAGAGGTTTGGCGGCCTCATAATCTCCTGACTGTCTCATCCTCGACTCAAGGTGACTTAGCCGAACATAAGGGTGATTTGCCGCATACCATACAAGGTCATACCAATCGCGCCCTTTTACACGCCCCTTCCATTTGCGACAAAGAACAGCATGCAGTTTTCCTGCAAAGAGGTCGGGAAGACTGTAGACTCTGACAGAAAAGGGGATGGGATGAAGAAGATATTTTGATTCCGTTTCAAAGCCGCCTGGAGGATCAACATCTACCTCAATCTTTATCTTAAGCCTCTTTTCCTGGTGTACGGTTTTTAGAACTTCATCTGATGCTTCAATTACCATCAGCTCTCTGAAAGTATTTGCCTTTAAAAAAGCTGAGTCGATTGCCCCGCTACTCCTCAGTTCTTTCTTTTCAAAGCTGACATTAAAGCCAAAACTTTCTATTTCCCGTGTAAGAGAGTTGCCAAAGGAGCCGAGAGAAAAAGTGTCGTCCGGCTCTATCAACGAAAAATCCATGTCTTCAGAAAACCGATTCATGCCATAAAGAACACGTAAAGCAGTTCCGCCGTAGAACGCTGCATGCTCAAAGAATCTGCTTCGCCAGAGCCCCAGCAGAGCTACTTCCTGAAGGATCTCACGAAGCGCATGCGTATACTCATCACTCGTGCGACAGTTGTACTTATCCAGCATTGTCCTGATAGCTTCATGCACGGGAGCCACCTTTCACTTGCTTAAGAAATTTTATGAGGTTATGAATCTTGAGAGAATCATAGGCGCTGGCAATTGCCCGTAACAATCCTTGGTTCATATCTCTGAGCATATCGGATTCAATACGCAAATCTTCTATGAGATAGGTTTCAAAATCCGAAATGTTACGCCCGCTGAAACGCTTATCAACCCAAACCTTGTCAATGAGGGCTTTTTCCGGACCGGCAATCAGGAATGTTACATCACCTGTGGCAATAAGATTCGCACCACATGAGTACCGTTCTCCCGAGAGCATCCTGTACGAGAAATTTCCAAACGGGGTGTCAAACTTTGCGGAACGAACTGGAGTAACAGAGGTAACTGTTGCTACATTTTCAGGAATCAGTCCATGGTAGCTCAGCGCGTAATCCAGGCTGACGTATGATGGTCCGTATATCAGATTTGCCAGATACTCACGCGTGGGTGCAGTCTTACGAAAGCTGCTGCCAAAACAGTAGAGACCCTTTCTGATTCTGACAACCAGTCCGGTATTCAGCAATTGAGTTATCTTGTTCCTGGGGTTGCCGTAATCGACTAGAGCTCCCAGAAGACACTGATAGTCAAACACTTCTCCCGGCACAGCGGAGCGGATTCGGTCCATTATTTCAACATTAGATGCGTTCATTATCTAGTATGTCCTTTTTACTGGTACATACTATGCAATAATGGCAAGTTGCTGTCAATAGCTCTTTAATCCTTTATCCTATAGTGACTCTATCTCTCGCGCAAGAAAAAGCGTTTATTCTGGCGCAACACGGACTCTGCCTGTCACGCAGAATCCCTACAGCAGACCATTTGGGTCATGAATCAGCCCAAATGACCCCAATCGTACAGGTTTTTTGGATAGTAAAATGGCTTGCAATCAGGAAAAGTCGGTCAGAAAATGGCACTAATATGACCCAAATCAATCAACTCCCGACATATACACCAGCCAGTTCCTTAAATGCCGCAACCTGTTTTTTTCGGTTTTTACAGCAGGTAATTTGCATTAGTTTTCTTTCGCTAAAGTATTTAATTTGTGATGGTTCTGAAAAGGAAAGAAGCTGCCTCTGTATCTCCCTGTCCGGTTTCAGAAAACCCATTATCTGTGTCACCCTAGCACGAGAAAAGCCGTTCTTTTCAGCTATTCTAGCCATTGTCATAGATGAATCAGATTTGAGTTCATCCTGCCATCGTAAGGCAAGATGTATTGCGTGTTTGGGAGTATCTTGATAGTCGTCCGGCATCTCGAAACCATGTACCAACTCGTGCATTTGTATGGCTGGATATGGAATGGGGTGCACGGCAAAAGCAGGATATTTTGGCGTTCCAAACGGTAGTCCTACAACGGTCTGAATAGTGAAATAGTTTCGGATAATTCCACCGTTGGGGGTGCCATAGGGTTTAAATCCGAACTCTTAACACCATCTTTGAAAGTCCTTGGTATTAGCTTGATAAGCTCCTTCTGATCTTCCGCCGCCGGAAGGCTGCTCGGCAAGCCGCAACTGATTTCATTGACGTCACCTGAATGATAAAGGGCTCTTGCCGTGGCTTCTTTTGAACGCCCTGTAGAAGGTAGAAAGTTCCTCATATCCAACTTCAAAAGCAATGGCGGAAACCGGCATGCTTGTGGACCGCACCAGATCCATGGCTCTCGATGTTCTTATCGCATTCAGATATTTTACAAAACTTAAACCCGTGGTTTTTTTGCACACATTACTGAACTGCCTTTGAGATAGCCTTGCCGACTTTGCAACCGAAGCGAGGTCATGTCTCTCGTAATAGTTTTCTTTTATGTATTCAAGAACATAGTTCACCCGCTGAAGGCTGTCCTTCGCTATAGAGCTGTCGCCTGCCTCGGTTTTGAAAAATAATCCAATGCGATAAAGACGCAGCAGTATAGAGGATAGAGATTGCTCAAGGGCCATCATGTATTGAGGAGGCCTGTTCTCCTGCTCAAACATCATCCTTCTGAGCGTCCCTTTGATCTCATCAGCAAAGTGAGAAGGAACCAGCTGCGAATCGGGCATCTCCATCAGAGGCTTGATCAAAGATTCGTTAAGCCGCTCATCAAGATTATGAAAATATAAAACAAAGATGAGCATCGACTGCCCCGGCTTATCCACAAGCCTGTGCGCGACACCCCTTTTCATAAGAACAACAGTATCAGGGCACAGAGAATATTCATCATCCCCGAGGATGCATCGTCCCCTCCCTGAAACTACATACAGCATGCTGTCCGTACTGTGCCTGTGCAGGTTCCGGCTATATCCCGGACGGGCAGAATGGCTCTCGATATAGATATTCTCAGATGCAGGCAGCCTCGGAGCTCCCGATATCCTATTATAGTCATTTACAGCACTCATGATAAACCTCTGCTTATTAACTGTTTACGCCTATCATATTAGAATATTGCCGACAACGCAAATGGCAATTATCCGTTTATGCCAAGACAGCGGCAAGTCCTTCAGGTAGTATTTGCGCATGAATACAAATACTACAGATGACAATGGAATATGGAAATTCGACCTGAAGGATATAAATGCGTTTAATCAGATGGCGAAGGAATTCAACTGTCCTATCGAGGCCATTGATGATCTCTCCATCTTAAAAGAACCTGTAGAGGCCGGTAGCCTTACCATGCCAAACTCTATGGCCATACATCCCATGGAAGGATGCGACGGAGACAACAACGGCAATCCCGGCAAACTTACCCTCCGCCGATACGAGCGATTCGCCGGCGGCGGGGCTGGCCTGATATGGGCGGAAGCTATAGCAGTAGCCGGTGAAGGCCGCGCCAATCCGCGCCAGATCTGGCTGAACGAGAATACGTTTGATAATTTTAAATCTATGGTCGACATGATGCGCGCGACAGCAGCAGAAAGTATGGGCGCTGATCACAAACCTGTCATCGTAGCGCAGCTCACACATTCGGGCCGTTACAGCAAGCCGGACGGTGTAGCCGCCCCAATCATCCCTCAGCGCGACCCATACCGCGACCCATTGACACCCCAGCCATATCCAGACACTAATCGTGAAAGCGAAATTGCGGACGACTACCCTCTGGTCGCCGACGAATATATTGATGAGCTCCAGAACAACTATTTGGAGGCCGCGCGCCTTGCTTTCAAGGCGGGCTTTGATGCTGTTGATATTAAAAGCTGTCACGGCTACCTGATCAACGAACTGCTCGCCAGCAGAAACAGACCCGGGAAATACGGTGGCTCTTTCGAAAACCGTACCCGCTTCCTCTTGGAAGTGATAGACAAGATCCATGCTGAACTTGGTGAAGATAAGCAGGTAGGCCTTCGTTTAGGCGTTTATGATGCAATACCTTTCCCATACGGCTGGGGCGTCGATGAGGAGGACTTCACAAAGCCTGATCTCACTGAGCCGAAAAAACTCATTGCCCTTCTCCAGGAACGCGGCGTAAGGCTCATCAACCTGACAATCGGCAACCCCTACTACAATCCACACGTCGGCCGCCCTTTCAATCAGTCGATCAAGGGTGCCTACACTGAACCGGAACATCCCATGATCGGCGTAGGCCGAATTCTGGGTATTGCCGGACAGCTTCAAGGGAAGTTCCCGGAAATCGCTTTTGTCGGAACCGGCTACAGCTGGACGCGGCAGCTTATGGGCAACGTTGCAGCTGCAAGCAAGAAGAGCAATATATCTAAGATCATCGGAGCTGGCCGCATGGGGTTCGCATATCCCGACTTCCCTAAAGACATTATTAATACCGGCAAAATGGACGAATCCAAGGTCTGCATCGGCTGCAGCGCCTGCACGCAGCTGATGCGCTACGGCCAGACTTCCGGATGCGTCGTGCGTGACAACAAGATCTACGGCCCCATCTTGAAACATGGACGTGACAGCGACAAAGGGAACCTACTGAAGCGGGCAGCCGACTGCCTGCAATGTCAACAGCCAACCTGCCAGACAGGCTGCCCAGCCGGAATAGATATCCCTGACTTCGTAAGTCTGTTTCTCGAGGGTAAAGAAAAGGAAGCCTATGAAGTGATCCGAAAGAAGAACGTACTTCCGGAAATATGCGCATGGCTCTGCCCTGTTGAACAGCAATGCCAGGGCCACTGCCTCCAGAATTATCTCGAAGAGAAACCGCTTCCTATCGCGGATATACAGCGCTACCTCTCAAAGCTCGCCAATACGAATGGTTGGTCAAAACTACACCTGCCGGAAACAACAACCGGGAAAAACATAGCCGTCCTTGGGGCAGGTCCTGCAGGCATCGCGGCGGCCGCCTCACTTCTGGAGGCTGGCCATACTGTAACAGTTTTCGATAAGAGCGAAAAGTTCGGCGGCATGGTTCGATCTGTCATTCCGCAGGAAAGACAACTCGATTCACTGGAACAGGAGGTTGCGGCTATTTTTACAGATGTACCAGAGGAGCGAATGAAGCTGCGTCTCGGCACAGGTATCGGCAAGGACCTTTCTCTCGACAGTATTATGGCCGAGGGTTTTGATTCAGCTTTCATTGGACTGGGTCTACCGGAAGCCATCAGTAGCTCTACTCAGGAACTGACAGGTCTTACAGACGCAATCACTTTCCTTGAGGACTCCAAAGACGCGGACGAGACTTCACTCAGCGGCAAGAAAGTCGCCGTGATCGGTGGTGGCAACACCGCAATGGATGCAGCTGTGACAGCAAAGAGACTTGGCGCGCAGGATGTGTTCATTCTGTATCGCAGATCCTTTGAGGAAATGCCAGCATGGGACGAAGAACGCAACAATGCTATGTCCAACGGTATTCACTTCATGATATTGACCCAGCAGCTCGGGTACAATGACGACGGAGCCGGTAAACTCACAGGCATCAAAGTCTGCCCTGTCAACCTTGGCTCTCTGGATGAATCCGGGCGCAGAAAACCAATACCTTCAGAAAACTCTGCCTACGACCTGGACGCGGATATCGCCGTAGAAGCCATAGGCCAGAAATCTGACGTCGGCATTGAAAACTATCTGCAAGGTATTGAATTCAGAAATGGCACTATCGAGGTGAAAAGTGGTACATTCGAAACTACAAGAGCAGGAGTATATACCGGTGGTGATATCATGCGTGGCGCTTTGACCGTCGTGCAGGCTGTAGCAGACGGTATGAACGCGGCAAAAGAAATTGACACCAAGCTTTAAAACACAATTCAAGGAGAAATAATAATGACTAACACCCCTGCAGTAATCCTTGTTACAGGTGCCAGTCGGGGCCTCGGACGCGGCATTGCCATTGAGCTGGCGAGCGGCGGATACTCCGTAGCGATTAATTATGCCTGCAACAAACAGGCGGCTGAAGAGTGCGAGGCTCTCTGCAAAGAAGTCGCATCCGATCCAAATCAACAATTCCTTCCGGTGCAGGCCGACGTCTCCGACCCGACCGCCCGCAAGGCGATGCTAGAAACTATAATTGAAAAGTTCGGACGCATCGACGGCCTGGTTAGCAACGCAGGCATCGCCCCAAAAGTCCGCGCCGACATCACCGAGGCATCAGAGGAATCATTCCAAGAACTGATAAAGACCAATCTCCAAGGACCCTACTTCCTGACACAAGAGGTCGCAAATCACCTCTTGAATACGAAGCAAAAGCCTGCATTAAACTCGGGGAAAGGCATGATCGTCTTTGTCACATCCATATCCTCCCACACGGCTTCAATTTCCAGGGGCGATTACTGTATATCAAAAGCAGGCCTTTCAATGGCCGCTCAGCTCTGGGCGCAGAGACTGTCCGACGAGAATATACCGGTCTACGAACTAAGACCGGGCATTATGAAGACTGACATGACCAGTGCGGTAACAGAGAAGTACGACGCACTGATCGCTGACGGCCTGGTGCCACAGCACCGCTGGGGAACCCCGGAAGACCTGGGCAAAGCAGTCCTCTCTCTGGTTGATGGCAACTTCCCTTTCTCAACCGGGGCTGTTATCGATGTTGACGGCGGTTTTCAAATTCGGAGTCTGTGAGGTTTTCTTATGAATCAAATACCTGAAGATATTCTACATTCGATGACGCACTTCAAAATGCCGGGACCGGTCTGCCAACATAAAGAGAACGGAACCATTGAAGCAAACGAAACGAAGTTTACGACATACAGCTGCGACACACTGGTTCTCGGAAGCGGTGCAGCAGGACTCAGAGCAGCTGTGGAACTGAAACGCAGGGGTATTGATGTTGTTGTAGCTACTTCTTGCCTGTTTGGAGGAACATCCGCCTGCTCCGGTTCCGACAAACAAACACTGCACACCGTCGGCACAAGCAACCGTGGTGACGATTTTACAAAAATGGCTCACGATATAAGCAGCGGCGGATGCATGGACATAGATACCGCCTATATAGAGAGCGTGGGCTCACTCTACAGCTTTTCCTCTCTCCAATACCTCGGACTTCTCCTGCCCCAGGACACATACGGAGCAGTCCTGCGCTACAAGACGGATCACGACGAAGCCGGACGCGCAACAAGCTGCGGCCCTCTGACATCACGGCTTATGACAAAGGTCCTCTGCGAAGAGGCAATCCGTCTGGATGTTCCGTTTCTAACTGGATGTACGGGCGTTAAAATACTTACTGAGGACGGACGAGCCAGCGGCTTGCTGGTTGTTAATCCTAAAGACAAAACGAATCAATACGGACTGAGCCTGATCACTTTCAACAGACTTGTCCTTGCAACGGGCGGGCCCGGAGAACTCTATCGCGACAGCGTCTATCCGAAGGCCTGTTTCAGTGCCATCGGCATGGCCCTGGATGCAGGCGTACGGGCTGTAAACCTGACGGAAAGCCAGTTTGGAATAAGCACAAACCGTGATCAATTCCCATGGAACCTCTCCGGCACCTATATGCAGGTCATGCCGTACATCTATTCTGTCAATGAAGACGGAGACGAGTACAATTTTCTCGCCGAGTACTACCGAACTACAAGGGAGCTGGCATCGAATGTTTTCCGCAAAGGTTACCAATGGCCTTTCCAAGCCCAGCGCCTGATGAATCACGGATCAAGTCTCGTAGATATTGCTGTCTTCTTCGAAAACAGAAAAGACCGTAAAGTCTTTATGGACTTCAAACGCAATCCAGAACAGGTGCCGGAAGACAAACCGTTCAACATTGAGGATCTGGACGAGGACGTCAGAAGTTACCTGAAGAACAACGATGGACTTGCCGCATTGCCAATCGACAGACTACGAGCAATGAACCCGCTGGCGATCGAGCTGTATAAATCGCACGGGGTCGATATCACAGCCGAGCCGCTTCAGTTCAATGTCAACAATCAGCACCTGAACGGTGGACTGGAGGTCGACAACTGGGGACGCACCAGCCTGAAAAACTGTTACGCCATCGGCGAAACTGCAGGCACTCACGGTGTTACCCGCCCGGGAGGAGCCGCCCTGAACGCAGGACAGGTTTTCGGAACAAGATGCGCTCAACACATTGCTGCAAACATATCCTCTGACAAGAACTCCGGACTGACCGAGGACATCAGCGGTGAGCTGAGCAATATTCTTCAAGAGCTTGAGAAGGCCGCAGAAGGATCGTTGTCTATCAAGAAGGTAAGGAGCGATATTCAGGCGCGCATGAGCGATAAAACAGGTTTCGTATGTCAGGCTGATGAAGTCGCAGAGGGACTCTTTGAAGCCAAACAGCTCAAGAGTGACCTTCATAAACATCAGCTGAAACTGGAGTCACCCGCCGAGACCGCAATCTATTTTCAATGCACACAAATGGCACTCACCTCAGAAGCTATTCTCACTGCACTTGATTACTACATCGAGAACGGAGGAGGAAGTCGGGGTGCCCGCGTCATCTGCGCAGAAGACGGAACAGCAGTACCTGAAGCCGCAGGCAAAACACTCGATGAATTACGCTTCAGAGAGGAAGATCTGGAGGACAGAAATAAAACGATTACCATACAGTACAACAGTGATACCGAAAACTTTCAGACAACAGAAAAAAGCGTCAATGCCGACCTTGAACTCGACAACATTTTCTTCGAGAAAAATTGGGGCGCGTATTTAACCGGAGACATTTACAAATGAACATAAAGCAGAAATCATCATGCAAATACGACCTCATATCTCTCGGCGAGATAATGCTTCGCCTCGATCCCGGCGATGTCCGCGTTCGTACAACACGCCAGTTCCAGGTGCGGGAAGGCGGAGGAGAATATAACGTAGCCAGAGGACTCAAGAGATGCTTTGGAATGGATACGGGCGTTGCCACTGCCCTTGTCGACAACGAAGTCGGACGCCTCGTCGAGGACCTGATATTTCAGGGTGGTGTGGACATGTCTTATCTCAAGTGGGTTGAATCCGACGGTTTAGGCCGCAAGGCAAGGAACGGCCTTAATTTTACCGAGCGCGGCTTTGGCGTCAGGGCCGCAAAAGGCTGTTCCGATTGCAAGATAAAGGAGCAAGACTATGCTTATTGATAACATACGAAAATCCAAGTTACTGCCCGTAATCGCACTTGAAAACGCCGAAGATGCTATTCCCCTTTGTGAAGCTCTCAGCAAAGGCGGCCTGGAGGTGGCCGAAATCACATTCAGGACGGCGGCAGCTGAGGAAGCTATCCGTATCGTGGCAAAGGAATTTCCCTCTTTTACTCTTGGCGCAGGTACCATCACAACAATCGACGAGCTTTGGGCTGCAAAGGATGCTGGCGCGCAGTTCGCGCTTGCTCCGGGCTTCAACTCCAAAATAGTTAACAAAGCCAGAGAGCTTGAAATCCCATTCTTTCCCGGCGTTGCTACACCTTCTGAAATAGAGGCGGCTCTTGATTGCGGCTGTAAGATTTTGAAGTTCTTCCCCGCCGGCGCGATGGGCGGCCTCGATATGCTGAAATCTATCTATGCACCATACAAGCACCGCAAAATAGAATTCATACCAACAGGCGGAATCAACGCTGAGAACATGAAAGAGTACCTCGATTTCCCGGGTGTCATAGCTGTCGGCGGAAGCTGGATCGTGGCCGGAGCTTTGATTAAAGAGAAACGCTGGGACGAAATCACAAGGCTTACGGCTGAGGCGTTGTAACATTGCTGTAGCCGCTTTCCTGTACCGTTCATGGTGAACCTTCACGGGGTTAATGTGAGTTCTTGGAAGTCCAGATCAAGCGCGACGCGGGTAATCCGGTCGCCATTTTCCGACACCACGGCGTCGATGGAGCGGTGCTCAACGAGGATATCATTACAGTTGAATAGGATCAGTACCGCAAAAATACGGTATTGCCTATTTACTCCATTTATGCTCGAATTCATAACCTCGTATTTTTAACTCTATATAGAAGGATGCATTTATGAAGGTTCGATCGTTTCTCTGGGTAATCCTGGCAGTCCTGGTATCTGCAACAATAGTGATGGCAGAGGCAAGTCTGCCAGTGATTTTTGACAATGATATGGTGCTGCAGCGCGATCTAGCTGTCCCGATATGGGGCTGGGCAAACCCAGGTGAAAAGGTAACCGTTGAGTTCTCTGGCCAGAAGAAAACAGCGACAGCCGACAACGCCGGCACCTGGATGGTCAAACTCGCTCCGATGAAAGCATCATCAGATCCTGCAATTATGAAGATTTCCTCTTCCCTTGACACTCGACACTTAACATTTTCTAAGGTACTCGTTGGAGATATATGGATTTGCAGTGGTCAATCCAACATGGAATATGGATTCAAAGGAAATGGCAATGAGTACAAAAATAAGAACGTCCGGGTATTTCGCGTTCCTTCGCACCTGCAGGCTCCCTTTCCAATGGATGACACACAAGGAAGCTGGGCCAGCTTTGCTGACGGCAACAGCAGAGGATGTTCCGGTGTAGCCCTTTTCTTCGGCTGCAAACTCCAGAAGGAACTGGGTATACCGATAGGCCTGATCGACACATGCTGGGGCGGCACAAAGATTGAGTCCTGGATAGCATCCGAAGGTTACAAGATCATTGGCCAGCCGCTGCCTGAACCGGACATAACAAAAGTGCTTGCACAGCAGAAGGTAATCATCGAGAAGATTGACAAATGGGTGGTACTGGCAGAACATCGCGCCAAAGCAGATAGATTTATGCCTTTTAACGTAAATACTAAAATATACGGTCACGCCAGAAACGGCATTTACAATGCCATGGTCGTGCCTCTCGCACCGTTCGGCGTCAAGGGTGCCATATGGTACCAAGGTGAAGCTAATCGCAAAAACAGCTATCCTGACTATTTTACAAAGCTGCAGGGGTTGATTGGCGGCTGGCGCAAGGTATTCGAAGTGCCGGACTTTCCTTTCTACATCGTCCAGATAGCACCGTTCGACTACAATCGCGGCAACCGCCAGGGCGACGACACTATCCTCTGCAACAATATCTGGGCTTCAGAATACAAGGCGGCAGAGGAAATCAAAAACTGCGGCATGATCCCAACCCACGACACAATCAGCGACAATATCAAGGACATCCACCCAAAGGACAAAAAAACTGTCGGCGAACGTCTGGCAGCGCTGGCACTGAACAAGACCTACGGAAAAGATGTTATATGTTCTGGCCCTGTCTTCAATAGCGCGAAACTGAAAGGCGGCAAGGTCATCGTATCATTCGATAAGATCGACCAGGGACTTGAGACTGCTGACGGAAAAGCGCCAACCTGGTTCGAATTGTCCTCTGACGGAAAAGAGTTCATAACAGCCGAAGCCGCAATAGAAGGCCGGACCGTTGTTGTCACCTCTAAAAAAGTTGCTGAACCGAAATTTGTGCGCATGGGCTGGAGTGAAATTGCAATTCCAACACTGCGCGACAAGAACGGATGGCCAGCATTCCAGTTCTCGGCAATGCGGGTTGAATAAGGAGACTTTCTTATTATCTCTTCTTACGGTGGGTGAAGGTGAGGTTGCCGTAGCTGAAGATTATCATAGTGTCGAATTCGAAGCCCCTGCCGTATTCTCCTTTATCCTACGACTTGACTCTTGGTGTTTGGTTTATTAGCATTTAACAGTGCTGGAAGGTTTGCGTATTGAGGGGCGTATAATGATAGGGGAAGAGATGAAGGATTATATGACATTGTCGGCGATAGTTCCAATAGCGCTTGGTATTGTCATTGTTTTTATAAGTATACTCAGGTCGAAATCATTGTTTCTGGCTATGCCGTTTGTAATTGTGCGGAATCGTTCAGCTATTGTCCGCTTTCTTCGGCACCACAAATTGTTGATGATACTTTTTCTTGTGGGTTACATGGTTGTTGCTGTTGCGATGGTAATGGATGTGCCTTTCTATAGTGCACCGCTTGTTGGTGCCACTTGTTTTCTTGTTGCTGTATTTATCTATCTCTCCTGTTTGTTGGAATCCAGGCTGCTGGGTGAGATTCAGAGGACATTGCGCGTGCTTATGCCGATCTGTGCAAAATGCAAAAAGATGCGTTCGCCTGATTCCGACGGGACTGATCAGGATGTATGGATGGATCTTGAGAAATACATTGTCAATGAGACGGGGGCACAGTTGACCCATGGTCTCTGTCCTAAATGCACCAAAGAAACGATAGATGAGCATAAGCGCACGCGCAAGGCTGAAGGCACTCCGGAATCCTGATATTCGTATGTCTCGAGCGATCGAAATAAACAAAAGATGCGAATGGTGCGGGGATGATCCTATTTACGTTGCGTATCATGATGAAGACTGGGGTGTCCCTGTTCATGACGACCGACTTCTTTTTGAAATGCTAATTCTCGAAGGCGCACAAGCTGGCTTGAGCTGGCTGACTATACTGAAGAAGCGAGAGAACTATCGGGAAGCGTTTCATAATTTCGACTGCGAGAAAATAGCAAGGTATACGGCTCGGGATGTTAAACGCCTGCTTGGAAATGCTGGTATTGTTCGTAATCGGCTGAAGGTAGAGTCATCGATTAAGAATGCTCGAGGTGTTTTGGCGATAATTGAGGAATTTGGGTCGCTGGATTCATTTCTTTGGCGATATGTCGACGGCAATCCGATTAAGAATAAATGGAAGCGTATGGACGAAATTCCAGCAAAGACAGACTTGTCTGATGTTATGAGTAAAGATTTGAAGGCTAGGGGCTTTAATTTTGCAGGGTCAACCATCTGCTACGCTTTTATGCAGTCTGTAGGGATGGTAAATGATCATATGGTTCACTGCTTCCGTTGTGAGGAGCTAAATTAAAAGAGAGGTTTATGGCAGGACAATCAGACAATATAATAGTAGATATGTTCGCCGAAGTTCCGAAGACGTATGAGCGGATTAATCGTCTGCTGACGTTGGGTTTGGATGTTTTGTGGCGGAATAAAGCGGCAAAGATGGCGGCGTCAGGGGGTGGAACGAAATGGCTTGATGTTTGTACTGGTACGGGAGAGATGGCTATTGCTCTTAAGGGGCTGGCTGCTGAGGGAGTGGAAGTTTCTGCTGTTGATTTTTCTGATCCAATGTTAAGCGAGGCGAAGGGTAAGAAGGATGCTGAGGGAATAACCTTTTATAATGCTTCTGTAGAAAATCTTCCGTTTGATGATGATATTTTCGATTTGCTTACCATTTCCTTTGCGGTTCGTAATATTAATAGGAGTCCTGAGTATTTCCTTGGGTGTCTTAGTGAGTTCTGCAGGGTGCTCAAGCCTAGCGGCCGGTTGTTGTTACTAGAGACCAGTCAGCCGCGGTGTGTTGTTCTCCGTATGTTATTTCATGCTTATGCCCGATTTATTATTGGGCCGGTTGGCGGGATGCTTTCCGGGTCGAAGATGGCGTATGCGTATTTATCCAGCACCATACCTCGTTTTTACAGTGCAGATGAACTGGCCGGTATAATTGGGCAGGCAGGCTTTAAGGCTGTAACCTTTACACGTATGACCTTTGGTTCTTGTGCTGTTCATATTGCGGAGAAGTAGCGACTCGCCTGCGGCGCATCGCCGACTACAGACTACGGGGAGAGGGACGCGCCGTTGCGAAACCTTAGCGTCTTAATGCGACGGGAGGATTCAGGATTTCGCGGAGAACGATTGCTTTGCGCAGTGATATGTTTTTACGAAGATCGGTTGATATAGACTTTGCAAATTCCGGTTCCCTTTTAAGTGTTTTCAGCTCCATTGTAGCTTCGCATGTGTGGTCGTCGATTATATTCTTTGGAGTCAGTGTGCCGGCAGATTTTTGAGGGGGTGGTGGCGCAAGAGGTTTTTTCCGCGGTGGCGGTGTTTGTTTGATGGCAGTCGGCATTGGCGGTGGAGCTGTTACCGGGGCATTGCCGCCGACAAGAGTTCTTAGAAAATTTTCAAGTTCTGTCTGTACTTCTGTGGTGCTCTTTGAAGGAGTAGAAGAGGGCGCGCCGGATTGTCCGGTCGCGCCCTTTTGATTTCTCGCATTGGTGTTACTTGCCTTCTTGATCTTGCCAATTATTGATCCGAATATGATCAGACCAATTACGATCGTCTCAAGGTCAAGACCTGCTAGAGGCATATTTTGTAACAACAAGTACATGCTGTATCCTGATTATTTAGCTTTGTCTTCGCCTGCATCTTCGTCGGCAATGGACTGGCGCATACTGGTGTCGGATTCAATATTCTGCATCTTGTAGTAATCCATGATGCCAAGATTGCCATCGCGGAATGCCTGAGCCATTGCTTTAGGAACTTCGGCTTTAGCTTCCGTAACCTTGGCGTTCATTTCCTGAACGCGAGCTTTCATTTCCTGTTCAAACGCAACGGCCATGGCTCTACGTCCTTCGGCTTCAGCCTGACGCATTTTCTTGTCGGCTTCAGCGCGTTCTGTTTCGAGTACTGCGCCAACGTTTGATACGTTGCTCACACCGGCGACACTGATGTCGGCGATGTCGATTGACACAATTTCAAATCCTGTCTGAGCGTCAAGTCCGCTGTCCAGAACCTTGCGGCTTATCTGGTCAGGGTTTTCCAACACAGATTTATAGGAAGCGGATGAACCAATGGCGCTGACTATTCCCTGTCCAACACGGGCGACAATAGTTTCTTCGCTCGCGCCGCCTACGAGGCGTTCGAGGTTGGCTCGTACTGTAACACGTGCTTTTACCAGGAGGCGAATACCGTCCTTGGCGACCGCATCGAGCATACCTGTACCACCGCTTCCTGCGCCTATAGCAGGGCAGTCGATGACTTTCGGGTTAACACTAGTGCGTACAGCTTCAAGCACGTCGCGTCCAGCGAGGTCGATAGCTGTAGACTGTTTGAAATCAAGATTGATAGTGGCCTTGTCGGCTGCGATAAGCGCCTTTACCACATTTATTACATCGCCGCCGGCGAGATAGTGAGCTTCAAGTTCATCAGTCGAAAGGCTCAGGCCGGCTTTAATAATTTGAATGCGTGCCTCTACAATGAGAGACGGTTTTACGCCTCGAAGCGTCATACCGATAAGAGAGAAGATCGATACGGTAGCATTTGACATCCATGCTTTGACCCAGAGGCCAAGAAATCTGCCTAAGACGACTAAGATTACCAGAATAATTAAACTAACAACCATGAATACTGCTGTTCCACCTGTCATAATATATTTCCTTTCGGTTCCGTTTGCCGGAACAATTATTTTTTCTTTACTATTACTCTGTTAGACTCAATATCAATAACTTCTATAATTTCATCGCAATCAATCATTTCGCCTCTGGTCACGACGTCAACACGGTGTTTATCAATGATTGCAAATCCGGATGGACGAAGATTGCACGCGGCCACGCCATCTTTCCCTAAGTATTCAGAAAGGCTGTCATTGGTTCCCTTCGCGCCAGAGAGGTCCGTCTGAATGGTTAGCTTTCTGCCTATCCATGTTTTAGGGGCTATTTTTAGCCAGAACACGAAGAATCCAACGCCGAGCAGAATGATTGCCAGAGCAACAGCCGCTCCGTAAGGCTCAAAGGCTGGGAATGCAAACATCATTGCTCCAACTAGAGCCACGGCGCCGAAAAGCCCGAGTATGCCGCCCGGGACATATATTTCGATCGCCAGCATTATGAAGCCTGCACTTAAAAGCATTGCAAACATCTGCCTGGCTGTATCTATTTCGATGGACATTTTGTTATCCCTTTTCCTCTACTACAACACGATTGCCGCGAACTTCTGTAATGATAAGCTGTGCATCTTTCTTGATGAATGTTCCCTCTGTAACTACATCAATACGCGTGTTGTTGAAATCCGCTGTGCCCGCAGGTCTTAGGTCTGTGATAGCTACACCCTTGAGACCTTCCTGGACTTCCTTGGGATTAACACTGGTCAAGGTTACGTGACTGGCGACAGTGGCTGGCATAACTAGTTTTGAGTATATCGAGGTCCTTGGTAAGACTTTAGACAGGAGAATGGCTGCTACGAAAGTTATCATAATGCTCAAGCTGAGGTTGAATGCGGCTGGCTCAAAATGGGCCATAGACGGTGTCCAGCTTGTTCCCGGCAAATAAGGGATCATTGCCATTAGAAGTGATGCGACAACACAGCAGATACCGGTGATACCGGCAACACCAAAGCCTGGAATCACGAAGATCTCAAATGCGATGAGAGTGAGACCAGTGACGAATAATATCACTTCACCCAATCCTGATAAGCCCGCGACGTTGTGGCCCCAGAAGAATATGACCAACATGAGGGCGCCTAGAATACCTGGTACTCCGAAGCCGGGAGTTTTGACCTCAATGTATATTCCCAATATGCCGCCAATTAAAAACAAGACAGCGAACAGTTCTATGTAGCGGGCGACCGTTTCTTCGGTAGTGATGTTCATCTCAATGATATTTTTGTCGGACAGGGCGAGTTTCTCTTTTAGTTCCTCCAGCGATTTGACGGTTCCCGATGAGAGGAGCGGAACTTGCTTGCCGTTTCTTTTGACAATGCGTGAAGCATCAATTTCTGACAGGGTCAGGAGTTCGCCGACAGGGCAGAGCACTTCGTCGCCTATCTTGTACTCCTTTTCTTTGCGAATCATTGCCTCAACGAGCTTTGGATCGTGACCGTGCCGTTCGGCAGCTGATGTGATTAACTTGGATAGTGCGGAGAATGCTTTTTCTCGTGAGTCACCTTCCGGAATGTCGCCCCATGGCAAGATTATGGCGCTTGCGCCAAGCCTGCTGCCGGGAGTCATATAAATTTCATCTGTTGATACGGCAATAAACGCTCCGGCCGATAAAGCGTCTTTGTCGACAAACGTGTAGGTTTTGATGTCGTCGGGGAGGTCGATAAGCATTCTTACGATTTCTTCAGTTACGGAAACGAGACCGCCTGGAGTGTCCATGTGAAAGATGATTGCAGACGCACCTTTTTTCTCCGCCTCGCGCAGTCCTCGGCGGACAACGTAAAGGAGTGCACGTTCAATGACACCTTTGATAGGGATGATGTAGACGGTGTCTGCTTTGAGTGGTTCTTCTACGGCGGAGCATGGTGCGGCTATGATGCATGAGATGGCTAGCGTAATTAAAGTAATCCGTGCTTTCATGAGGGGGATTATGCATAATGTTTTGTGGTATGCCAATTACAAAGATGAGATATGTTTGTGATTGGTGGTCTGTAGTCGGTAGTCTAATTATGAGATATCATTTTATAGGGGTGGCGGGGGTTGGGATGAGTGCGGTGGCTCAGGCGGCGTTGGGGGAGGGGTGTGTTGTTTCGGGGTCGGATAGGCAGGGTGGAGAGGACTGTGGGACGGTGGACTGTGGACAGCGGGGAGAGGGTCGAGGGCAGACGGCTTCGCCAAAGGCTACGCCGAGCCAAGGGAGGTTTGGCAGTGTTCTTTTTAAGCTTGAGAGGGCTGGGGTTTCTTTGTTTCCTCAGGATGGGAGTGGGGTGACTGCTAATTTGGATGGAGTTGTCGTGAGCACGGCTATTGAGGATGATAATCCTGACCTGGTGGCTGCTGGAGCATTGAATGTGCCTGTATTGCATCGATCTGAGATGCTGGCTCAGCTGGTGGCGGGTAAGCGTTGTTTTGCTGTGACGGGGACATCGGGCAAAAGCACGGTTACAGGAATGATTGGTTGGGTGTTGAGTGAGCTGGGTGCTGATCCGACGGTTGTTAATGGCGCGCCGGTGTTGAACTGGATGGATGATGGGCATGTTGGGAATGTTCGGCAGGGTGGTTCTGATCTCTGGGTGATAGAGGCGGATGAGAGTGATCGGTCGCTGATGACTTATCATCCCGATTGGGCGGTTGTGACGAATGTATCCGCTGACCATTTCACATTTGATGAGTCTGTACGTTTATTTGCCGATTTTGAGGCTCAGGTGAAGGAATGGACGATTAAAGGCCCTGTAGAGCCGGCTGACACAGAAATGCAGCTTGTTATGCGAGGCGCTCATAATGCTGAGAACGCTGTTATGGCCATGAGGGCTTGCGAGAAGCTTGGTTATGACGCTGGGCCTATAGCGGCGGCGTTGGAGTCGTTTAAGGGTATTCACAGGCGTTTTGAGCTAACGGGCACAAGTAATGGTGTTGCTGTTATTGACGATTATGCGCATAACCCTGCCAAAATAGTAGCATCGTGGCGAACGGCGCGTGAGGATTCTTCTCGGGTGATAGGGATATGGCGGCCGCATGGGTATGGTCCGTTGAAAAAGATGATGGAAGATCTTGTGAGTTCGCTTCAGGAATGTGTGTCGGGTGGTGACAAGTTGTTTGTCATGCCGATATATGATGCAGGTGGAACGGCGGACAGGTCGGTCAACTCTGATGAACTTGTCAGGCGGCTTAAAGATTGTGGTGTTGATGCTGAGTATGTTCTTGAAGATGATGTTGTTGGGCGGGTTGCTGGGCAGGCAGAGGCTGGAGATGTGATTCTTTTGATGGGTGCTCGTGATCCTGGTTTGCCGGGAATGGCTCGTGCGATTCTGGGTAAACTGTAGACGAGATCCTTCGACTTCGCTTCCTCCTTTGCTCTGCGAGCTACGGTGGACAGGCAAGGATGACAACTCCTTAAGTGATTTTGCCTGCCACGCCAACAGCGTGGTCATGCTGAGCCTGTCGAAGCATCTCATTGCTGGCTTTTACTCTTCTGTTTTCGACATTTCAGCTTTCATGTCGACCTTGCCCTCTTTGAGTGAGTAAACGACATAGACTAGGAAGCCAGGCAGACTCCAGAAAAATAAGGCAAAGTAAGATAGTAACGACAGGGCGACTGCGTCGGCCTTATCTACACCCATCGGGGCAAGAAGCGCAATGCAAATGAGCTCTCTGGGTCCTAGTGAACCCGGGGTTAATGGTATAGCGGATATAGCATTAATTATTGGGAAAATAGTCAGGCAGTTGAGGAAGGTTAGGTCTGTTTCAAGAGATTTAGCCAGAAAGAAAATACTTAAAACCATCAGGGAATGGTTGAGTAGTGACACCGCGAACGTTTTAATAATTGTGGACTTTTGATTTAAGCAGAGCCTGAACGAGTCGTATATTTTACGGATGATTTTTCCTAAAGCTGTTTTCTCTTCGAGTTTTTTGAATATCGCGAAATGTTCAAACAGGTTTTTGTAGAAGACAACAAAGAGACCTACACAAGAGCCGGCAAACAAAGCTATAACAAAAAGCATCGCCGATTTCGTGTACTTATCAGTGAGAAAGAAATCAAGACGAGCGAGAACCAGAGTGGAGCAGATGATGACAAGGACAAGTAGCCCGATTATTCTGTCGATAAAGACAGTAGATATCACTTCTGTTTTCTTTAGTTGCGATTCTTTAGCAACATAAACAGCCTTGGGTAGATCACCTCCTACAACACCAGGGATGAGTGCGCTGAAAAACTGACCTATAAAATATAATGTAAGAACGCGTGCATATGAGAGTTTAACCCCAACTGCATGAAGCAAGACCTGCCACCGTAACGTGCATGAGCATATACAAGTAAAGGTGCAGGCTAATGCGGCGACTAGAAACGGCCAGTTTTTTATGGCACGCTTGACGGCGGCTATCAGCTCGTCATCAAGCTTGATAAATATCAGCGTCAGGATAGTTACGGCGAGGATGATCTGAACTGCTGTTATTATTTTCTTTTTCATGATTCGGTATCCTTGAAAATGTCGGATAGCGAAGTGTTCAGATCTGTCTCGTATTCCCAGCCTGTGTCGTTCTTTAGTTTAGATACATCCAGTTGAGGTGATTTGTCAGTCGGCCTGTATAGAGTATCGTCAGTCTTGATCTCCGGCTGAGCGCCTGCAATATCAAGTATCATGTTTAGGATGTCACCGATTTTGTAAAGTTTATCAGAGGCAATATTATAAGCATTCCCTGTTTTGCCTTTCTCGATAATCAGTCTGTAAGCCTTGACGACATCGCGGACGTCTGTGAAGTCGCGTTCGCTTTCGAGGTTCCCTACGTGCATAACGGGGGGGTGTGTGCCGGCGGCAATTGCTTTTGCCTGTTGTACGAATGATGGGACGACAAACTTAGGTGACTGGCCTGGGCCGATATGGTTATGAGGACGCGCTGTCATAACCGGAAGGTCGTGTTGTGTTGTGAATGCTAATGCGGCAAGATCGGCGTTAGCCTTTGTTTCCGCGTAGAGGTTGGCGGGTGAAAGTTTGTTATCTTCGGTGATACGGGCGTCGCTTTTTGATGGCCCATAAATGAGCGCGGTTGATACGACAAGCGTTCTGCATGCGGGAGTATGTTTGTTGAGAATGGCAAGCAGGTTTGCGGTGCCGCCTTCGTTGACGTCTTTCATCAATTGCGGGTTGGAGATGCCGTCAGGCACAAATGAGATGGCGGCGAGATGTATGCATGCCTCAGGCTTGGTTGCTGTAACGGCCTTTTCGATGGTTGCCGGGTCGCATATATTCCCGAAGATAGTTTCGATGGCACCTTCAGCACCTTTTGAGTCGGGGTGTTCAAAAGCAAATACAGTATGGTTGTTTTCTGTAAGTTCTTTTGTGAGGTGTCGGCCAACGAAGCCGCCAGTGCCTGTTGCGAGTATTCTCATTACATTTGCTTTTTGACGTGTTCCATATCAGCGTCGACCATCATCTTGACCATTTCTTCGAAAGAAACCTCAGGTTCCCAACCAAGAACGTCCTTTGCCTTTTTGTAATCGCCGAGCAGGTGTTCGACTTCCGCAGGTCTGATGAATTCCTGATCGGTTACGACGTGGTCTTTCCAGGTTAGACCCACGTGTTCAAAGGCTACTTCCACCAGGTGTTCTACTGAATGTGCTACGCCGGTAGAGATAACGAAATCGTCAGGCTCATCCTGCTGAAGCATCAGCCACATTGCCTTAACATAATCACCCGCGAAGCCCCAGTCACGTTTGGCGTCGAGATTCCCCATGCGAAGCTCTTTCTGAAGCCCCAGTTTGATTCGTGCAGCGGCGTCAGTTACTTTGCGTGTCACAAACTCCAGACCGCGTCTGGGGCTTTCGTGATTGAAGAGAATACCGGACGAAGCGAAAAGGTTATAGCTCTCTCGGTAATTTACCGTGATATAGTGGCCGTATACTTTAGATACCCCATAAGGGCTGCGCGGGTAGAAGGGGGTTTTCTCTGTCTGCGGCATTTCCTGTACTTTGCCGTACATCTCGCTGCTTGATGCCTGATAGAATTTTGCCTTTGGGCATACGCGTTTCATTGCTTCGAGCATTCTTGTTACGCCGATACCTGTGAATTCACCAGTCAGAATAGGTTGGTCCCAGGATGTTGGAACAAATGACATTGCTGCCAGGTTATAGATTTCGTCAGGCTCAACTTTCTCCATCATCTTTATGAGTGACAGTTCGTCCAGCAGATCGCCCTGGATGAGTTGGATTTTGTCGTGGATATGCGTAATGCGTTCGAAGTTTTCTGTACTGGAGCGTCTGACCATGCCGTAGACTTCGTATCCTTTTTTCAGAAGAAAATCGGCCAAGTATGAGCCGTCCTGACCTGTTATACCTGTGATTAATGCTTTCATATTAACTGTTTTCCTTATTCTTGATTAAGCGTTACATAGGTCGTTTAGAAATTCCAGTCCACCTTTAACTTTCTCGGCTGGAGTGCCAGGAGAAGGTTCGAGAACCAGTAATCGTTCGTCTGTAAAGTATTTCTTAAAGATTTCAAAGTTGACTGTTCCCGTAGGGGGCATCAGGTGATCGTTGGATGGGGGTACCATGTCGTGGATATGCAATCCGGCGGTATAGGGGAGCAGTTTATCCAGCCATAGCTGGTGGCCGATAAAGCCCAGGCTTTGCCTGGTTTGGGCGTGACCCATATCGTGCCAGTAGCGCAGGGATGGTGAATCGAAGTGCTTGCACATTTTTTCTGTTTCTGATTCGTTGGGGACGGCTTCCCAGGACGGAAGGTTTTCTAATGCCAGGGTGATTTTGTTAGCTTCAAGAGACGGCAGCATTTCTTCAACTGATTTGTAGAGTGCGTCCAGGCTTTTCTTTACCTTCTTTTCGCGTGTGGCGAGTAGCTTTATTTTGAGCTTTTCGTATTTTGGGTCGAATTGTTTTCCCTGTTGGGCGAGATGAATAAGTTTGCGGGTAAGATTCTTCATGTCGACATAGCCTGCGTGGGCGACAACAACGGAGGCGCCTACATTTGTGGCGAACTCAGCGGTGTCGAGGGTGAGTCTTACGGCCATTTGTCTTTGTCTTGGGTCTGTGGCTGCCAGATGGAAGAGTTCGGGGTGTCCGCACGGGGCACCGATGGGGACGGGGCAGAAGTTGTGGAGGCTGTTGACCTTTATGGCCTTATCTTCAACCATTGCTCTTACGCCTGGGAGAAGGTCAATGGTCAGGTCGTACCCGAGCTCAACACTTTTGAAGCCAAGATCCAGGATTTCCTGTATCATGGTTTCTCCGGCGCGGTGTTTTTGGGCATTCCATCGGGTTGTTAGAGCGAAATCCATGTTGGGTAATCCAGATAGTGAAAAAGCTCCCTAACTGCGTTAACGCAGTTTCCAGGAAGCTCATGAAACATTTATCAGATGATCAACCACCCTGCGCAATACGTGTCCTGGCACGAGCCGACTTTTTGCGCTTCTTTTCACTGGGTTTTTCAAAATAACGATTAGCTCTGAGTTGTTTCATGGTTCCTTCTTTGTCCATGACTCTTTTAAGCCTTCTCAGTGCTTTGTCTACCGATTCGCCACGTTTTACTCTTACTTGTACCATAATCTCACTTATTCTGATTGGTCCTCCGTTTATCGAAAGGACGCGAAAAACTATGAAAAATAGCCTGAAGTGTCAAATGTTTTTTTTTAATAGGCAGTAGACAATAGGCAGTAGGCAATAGCTAATGGCTAATTACGCCTGCCACAGTCCACCGTCCGCCGTCTATTTTAAATTATCCAGTTTGCGCGGCACGCTCAATATCGACTGCAGAATGTCAATAAGAAGGTGGTATACCATGAATAATACGTAGCTTACAAATGGCAGACATGCGAAGACTATAATTAAGCCAATAGCGTCATTCCCAGCGTTAGCTGGGTTGCCACGTACTAATGAAACTCCAGCCAAAGCGAGTGCTATTGCGCCTACAATAGCGCCAACGCCGTATGCGATGGGTACGATTTTCAGTACTGACTTCGCAAAGAAAGACAGGATACCAATTGCCTCTTCGCCAGCCTTCACGTCTTCTTTAATGGATACATTGACCATTTCCGGGTGCATTGCTGTCAGAGCAATGGCTTCAAAAAGCGACCATATTGCGAGTCCGAGGAGTGCGTTTACCCAGCCCTCTGTCGCCATGCCCAGAAATATTAAGAGACCCGATATTTCTAGTAACAGAGCTGCGCAGTCGAGAAAGGCTGAAGAACTTAACCTGCTTGGTGTTGAGGTGATGAAGCGTTTGCCTGCATGCAGGAATTTGTCGGCGGTGTATTGAAGGATAACCAGTAGTAGTGCTACACCGATTCCGTGGACTAAGACTCCGAATCCCTCGCCTGCTGATTCTGCTTTGAATGCTTTGACGATAAAGAACAAGACGACCAACACCTGTGCTACCACAATGCCTGCGTGTCCGTATTTGGCGCACCAGTCGGAAATCTTGTCGAATGTTTTTGGCGGGCATACTTTGCGGATCCAGTTCAGGAAGCGGTCAAGTATATGTATAGATGTTTTCGGGTCGTAGTCTTTTACTTTCTTGTAAGATGAGCTGAGAACCTCACCCGTAACTTCAGCTGCTTTTTTCGAAGCTTCCGCTACCTTCTGCGTACCCTCCGAAACCTGAGACTTGAAACCGCTGCCTCCAGAGTCTGATGTGGCGTTAGGGGTTGCTGCCGGTTCTGCCGTGGGTTCATTCTCTTCGGTGACTGGGGTTACGACAGGTTCTTCATGTTTCTGTTCGCACATCGCAGCCTTGGCAACGGCGGGGTCTTTGACTTCTGGCTTCTGATCTTTTGTGTTTTTGTCATCCGGCATGATTGGTCTCCTATTTTTCTTGAACCAGAACAATGATAGCTGTAAATGCCTGCACCGCAAGAATAAAGTTAGGCAATAGCGATACGTAGGGGGCGGAAAATGATGAAGGGGGTGACCGTGGACCGTGGACGGTGGGACTGTGGGAGTGGGCAGTAGGCTGTCAAACCAATTTAGAAATGTCCCCATTCTTAACCATTTAGAAATGTCCTCTTTTGGACCTTCCGCTAAACTGTAGTCTTTGTATTTCCATGCTATGTGACCGGCTGCAGGCATCGGCCTGAA
>JAUUYL010000117.1 GCA_030590485.1 Lentisphaerota bacterium
GCTGGCGGAGAGTTTCCGGCAAAAGATTTGTTCACCATAGTTGCTGGAATAATTGCAGGCAATATTGATTGGGTTGATGGTTTTGAGGCTGATGCATTTTTGGAAAACCACCGTTCACTTAATGAAGATAAGGGCTTAGATTGTGGACTTGCTGTTTCTGGGAGCTATTTCGATTCTTACAACGGCTCGCTTGAAGTAGGCACCTCTGAACAATCATTGGCATATTTTATTTTCAGACTATTACAGAAATTGCAATCTCTTGGCACGGTTCCAGCTGTTGATTGGAATTCATACGCCTCTTTATTAGGAGGGAAAAAAACCTAACATGCGCATTCACAACCGACGCGCAGGGCTGTCGCCCTGCTCTCGGGTGATGCGCGGCGTTGGGTGCCCGACACAACTGAGGACTTATAGATGATAAACACAGTTCAACTTCTACGGAACGTTGGCCTCTTTGATTCAGTCAACGGCGCCGCGAATTTTGCGCTTGCGCGGCTGACCCTTGCATATGCAGAAAATGGGCGTGGAAAGACGACGTTTGCGGCCATTTTGCGCTCACTCGCAACAGGCGACCCGCTGCCCATAGCCGAACGACAGAGGCTGGCAGCTCAGTACCCTCCACATGTCATCCTTGATTGCAGTGGGGGACCACCTTTAGCGATGTTTCAGAACAACGCGTGGAACCGGACACTCCCTAACATGGTCATTTTTGATGATCAGTTCATCGATCAAAATATCTATTCCGGGCTGACGGTTGCGTCAGAGCACAGGCAAAACCTTCACGAATTGATCCTCGGCGCTCAGGGAGTAGCCTTGAACCAGAGGCTACAGCAGCTTGTTGGGCAGGTGGAAGCGCACAACACAGCACTCAGGGCCAAGACATCCGCAATTCCGGCAAACGAACGTGGTTTAATTTCCGTTGATGATTTCTGCGCCCTTCCGGCGCAGGCGAATATCGAAAACGCTATTCAGACTGCCGAGCGAAGTCTGGCAGCCGGGTACGAGCAAGACCCGGTTCGGAGTACTCCCGCGTTCGCCATGCTGGATTTGCCAGCCTTTGATATTGAAGAAATAAATGGAGTGCTTGGACAGAATTTACAGACACTCGATTCTGCTGCTGCAGATAGGGTGCGTGCGCACCTATCGACGCTGGGGCAAGGTGCCGAAACATGGGTGGCTGATGGTATGGAGCACATACCTGACGCATCTGAGGGTCAGGTGACCTCTTTTTGCCCTTTCTGTGCACAGGACATGCAGGATTCACCTGTCCTGCAACATTACCGTGCATATTTCAGCCAGGAGTACGCCAATCTGAAAAGGGCGGTCTCCACGGCACAGGATAGCGTTAACCTATCGCATGGCGGTGATGTGCCTACTACATTTGAGCGTGAGGTGCGAGTAGCCGGGGAACGCCAGCATTTCTGGGCACGCTTCTGTGATGCACCGGATATGAGTCTCGACACAGCTACAATTGTTAGCAAATGGCAGTTGGCACGAGAGGCCGTTATTGCCGCACTCGTAGCGAAGCAGGCCGCCCCGCTTGATCGAATGACGCTTTCGAATTCTGCGAGAGACGCAATCATTGCATATGAGACAAGCCGTCAAACGGTACTTGCTCTCAATCAGGCATTTCGGGAGGCAAACACCCGAATCCAGATAGTCAAACAGCAAGCGGCCTCTGCGAATCTGGGTACGCTTTCTTCCTCACTGGAGCGACTCAAAGCGATCAAAGCCCGGCACACTGCAGCGACCGACGCTCTTTGTAGAGATTATCTCGCCGAAAAGGCGGCTAAAGCCGCAACAGAGGCGCTACGTGATCAGGCTCGTACCTCATTGGATCAGCATAGGATAAATTCGTTCCCCGCCTATCAGGGCGCGGTGAATACTTACCTTTCCCGGTTCAATGCCGGATTCACGCTGGGCAATGTGTGTTCCGCAAATACGCGGGGCGGTCCTACGTGCACATACGACGTCGTAATCAACAATACATCAGTCTCCGTCGCTGGAGGAACACCGGCTCCAGGTTCTCCTTCGTTTCGTAATACACTGAGTGCTGGTGATCGCAAAACATTGGCATTGGCCTTCTTCCTGGCATCACTTGACCAAGACCCCGGGCTTGCAGATAAAGTCGTTGTAATTGACGACCCAATATCCAGTATGGACGAACACCGTGCGCTAACGACTGTCCAGGAGATTCGACGTCTCGCGCAACGTGTAAGCCAAGTCATCGTACTTTCGCACAGCAAGCCTTTCCTCTGTAGCCTATGGGAGGGCACAGGCCAATCGCAAAGGGCCGCCCTTCAGATTGTGCGAGATGCTATGGGGTCAACTATCTGCGGTTGGGATGTGAACCAAGACTGCATTACCGAGCACGACCGTCGTCATGCCCTTCTCCGCGATTACATACGCAGCAACATAGGCAATACCCGCGAGGTGGCTCGTGCCATCCGCCCTTCACTCGAGGCTTTCATGCGAGTGGCCTGTCCAGAGCATTTTCCGCCGGGGATGATGCTAGGCGCATTCAGAGGTCTGTGTGAGCAACGCGTTGGTAGCCCACAGGAGATTCTGGATGCAGCGGCAACGCAGGAACTACGGGATTTTGTGGAATATGCCAACAGGTTTCATCATGACACGAACCCGGCATGGGAGACTGCGGTCATTAATGATGGTGAGCTGCAGGGATTTGTGCGCCGAACATTGGACTTCGCAAAGCGGTAGATTAATATGGAAGAGAGCTGACCAGTTCGCATGCTACGTGATTGTAAAACATAAAGGGTAAGGCCTTGAATTTTATCGGTTTACGCAAATCATAGGAACACCTATAATTAGGATTGAGTCGATCCTGGAAGGTCGATCTCAATCCATAACAACCGCTTGCACACTGACCGGCTATATCTTGCGGCCTTAAGAAAAAGGTTTGCAGTGCATAGTTCTCAGCCGTTAACCAAACGCTTTTGTTCCCGCCGCCGTCAGGTGAAGCGGGGCGTTGTCGAGGACGCTTCGCGCCCTCGACAATCGCCGCGGATTGCCATCCGCTGGCGATTATACTCAACCCGAAAACGCGAAGGTCCGTATCAGATTCCGACGTTTGTTTGTCGTAGACATATCGTAGAGGAGATATTTGCATGAAGAAGCCTGTCATTATTGTAAAAGACAATTTGTTAATGCCGATATTGGCTATCGAGGTTAGAATAAATGAAATCAAAAAGGAAATGAACTCTGCCAGTAGCCCTGTGATTCTAAACGGTCTATTCTTGATGTTAGTGTCCTACATCGAATCTATGCAAAAGGAAGTGTTGACATACTGTCTGAAGTACGAGCCAAAAAGAATACCCGATAAGAAGACGATTGAGATTGATAAAAACACCTTAGTAGAGAATGAAGACTTCCATTTGATCGAGCGTTTGGTTTCAGAATACATTGATAAGATGCCATATTGGCGATTCACAAAGATTTTCTATGAAGTCTTGAAAATCAAAAAGCCTGACAATGATATAAGTATTGAGAATATTAAGAAAAAAAGAAATAAACTGATACACGACAACCTGAATGTGGATTTTAAGCAAAAGAGAGTAAGTCACGAATATATAGATTCTGACTACTTGGCTTACTCTCTAAATGAGTACGTTAACTATTTAGACAATCTCAAAACTGAAATATCAAGAAAATATGGGAAATGTAGCAGACTCAACGCTCTGAGAAACTTATGGCATTACACTTTCAGGACCCCGCTGTGTGCTAATTTTGAAGCCTACTGGAATATTGATATCGAAAATGATTCCATATCTGGCTACAAAATCGCAGAACATGAATGTAGTTTATCTGGCAGTGAAACGTTCATGCTTGGTATTTGGAGAAGTCAAGTATCAGGTTATAGATTCGATTTCATCAACATGGCATCATTAGGCCCACATATGCAATCTTGTCTTTATATATTTTTAAAATTATCGAATGACATTTTTTTATATTGATTTATGCTTTCCATACCCTGAAGGAAATTGAGTATAACAAGGCTAATTCAACGACGCAAAAAGCCGCGCGGCTGATTAGCAGATTGTTGGGCCTGCTGATACCCGGGATGGTGAGGAAAAGTGGAGAATAAAAATGGAAC
>JAUUYL010000036.1 GCA_030590485.1 Lentisphaerota bacterium
GTCACTAAATTTGCCTCTACCGCCGGGTTTTTAGCTGGAGGCACAACTACCTTAATGTTAGGTTTAGATGCTGACAAAGTTGAAAACGGATTAACTCTCATCCGCGAGCAGATTCCAGCCTCGGAAGGAACTGATTCTGCCAAAATGAGACATGGGAAGGCCACCTTGACCGATTAGAGAGAGTTCATACGTCGCAGAACTACGAGGGGGCCAAATACAATGTAGTATTCCGATTGGTTGATGCCGCAGATTATGGTATCCCGCAGAGAAGAGAGCGGGTTGTAATTGTAGGAATCAGAGAGGATCTGGGCATCGAGTGGTCATTTCCTGAAAGAACCCACTCCCTTGATGCTCTCCTATGGACTCAGTTTGTAAGTGGCGACTACTGGAAAAGTCACAAAATTGACCCTCCTCCGTCTATGGGCTGTTATGACAAGAGAACCTTGGCGCGCATAGAGAGAATGAGGAAGCAATCCTCCCTTTTCGATCCAGAGAAGAAACCATGGAGAACTATCCGAGATCAACTATCTGGCATCCCTTTTCCAGATAAAGAGGGTTCCTTTCATCCTGAGCATATTCTGCGAGAAGGAGCACGCGTTTACCCTGGACATACTGGTAGTTTTATCGACTTGCCTTCAAAGACGATCAAGGCAGGAGGCCATGGAGTTCCGGGTGGAGAGAATATGGTCAGGCATGCCGATGGCACCGTTCGATACTTCACAACCTATGAAGCAAAGCTTCTCCAGACATTTCCGAAAGAGTACAGGATTTTGGGTTCATGGACAGAGAGCATGCGTCAAGTGGGGAATGCAGTACCTGTTGAATTGGCGAATATCATTTCCAGTTCACTTGTTGATTGGATCTGGAATAAGAAAGTTGCCTGACAAAATGCTCGGACACGCATTTTGCAAATCCTAGCTTTCACACATTCCGAAAGGTGGTCCATGTTCCTTGGAGAAGGTGCTACAACAAAGCGCCCCACAGTTGGTAATGCTCCGAAGCAACATGTGGAGCGCGTTGAAAGAAGGACTTATCCTTGACTAGTTACCAATAATGATTAGAATACTCGCGATTGTTGGCCAGACAGAAAGGAAAAATGCTGAATGCAAGACATGGTTCAGAAGATCATAGAAGCCGCACAAGCTCGAGAAACGATTTTGCCCGATAAACCTCAATCAGGCAAAAAACAGAGGTTTGAACTCCATTCGTTCGTAACTCTGTCAATCAAGGATGCTGATAAAATTAGAGCGCTAACCTCCTGGATGGAACATAGATACAAGACAAACATTCATTTGATTGGCGGCGGTCAGGGATGCACAAAATTCATATTTGAGATTCAAGCCACAGAAGAAGCTGGCAAAAGTATTGTCGATAGCATCCTTTCTAATACAGTGTTTAAAGAGAAAGCAATTGAAGCAAGATTCAACCTGTTAGTAATTCCCGATGGCAATATTCGTATCAATATAAATGAAATAAAGGCAAAGAACGTGAAGATAGATAAAAGTATATATATTTCTGACAACAAAGACAGCCAGATTCAGGTCAACTCCGACAACTCTACGCAAAAGCAAAAGAACAACAAGGTAGATAACGCAGGGAAAATTCTAAACTCATGGAAAGATGTTCTTTCGAAGGACGAGAGTATCGGAGGCGAACATCAGGAGAATCACATTGCCGATATTGCCACTTTGCATAGAGAGATTAACAGGCCTCAACCGCGCTCATCTGTAATCAAGACAATGCTGGATAGTCTTGGTAGTGTTGCGTCATTGGCCTCACTTATTCATCAGATTCATCCGTATTTGCCGATTATACCATAAATGCTTAGGTCCTCACGTGTCATTCGGAGCAATGCAGCCACTGAACTTAAGTTACCGCATCATCTCCGCCGCCAGATGCTCGCGTTCCTGCTTGGATCCGGCGCCGAGGATTGAGCGCACTGTGGGGCTGAGTTCGCGGCTGAGGATGACTTCCGGCAACTTCTTGTCCAGATAGTCCTTTTGGTACGGATCCGTGAGCATCTCAAAGAACTTATCTGGCGGCAGGTCGTCGTCGAGCAGCTTGCCCACGTTTTCCTGGACATCGAGTCGCTTGCTGGCACGCTCTTCCCTGATCGGTTCTGCAGTAGCGATCATCTTGTCGTATATGCCCCGGTTTGAAACCTTGACCCAACGGCCGAGTGCATTTGAGATTACTGGCAGATTGAGGAATTTCTCAAGGCCGGTCTTTTCGCCATCATACAGGCTCTGCTCTGAGAATCTGGTTATCACTCCGGCACCGAGTTGATTGGCTGACCAGCGGCCGAGCGCTTTAAACGCTCTCTCATCCTTAGCCTCGAACACATCATCCCGCAGAACGCTGCGGCCACGGAACTTGTCATATGGATTGCGGCCAAACACAAGATACTCCAACCATGCATTGCCGACATTCAAGAGGGGATTGCCACTGGGGAGTTGCCCACCAGCAAATGACAGCATTCCTTCGCCGCTCTGACTGCGGGGATCCTTCCAGCGGTTAAGCATCTTCCACGTCAACCCGGACACAACACGCTGACCTTCCGACATCGGCAACCTTACATAGGCGACCTTCTCTTTCTCCTTATCATTCCATCCCAGCGGCACGCACATGTAGTTGGTCTTATCATACTCGGAAATCGAGTCGTACATCTTCTTCAACTCTTCATTGTCTTCTTCACCAATCAGCCAGGACAACCCGCCTGCGGCCGCAACCCACATCGCCACCTTCGGGAGCACTGAGTATTTCGTATTCTTCCAAAGCCATTCTGTTTTGCTGTGCTTCCATGCATCATATTCCGACCGCACACCTTCCTTCCAAGGGTTGTAAAACAGGAAGAAGAAATCAAGCAGGGGATTAGCCTTTCCTTTCTGTAGGAAGTTGGGTGACCCGGCGTGCATATGCACCATCTGCTGTTTTTGCCATTCGGGCATGTCCGGGAAATGCTCATCGAGATACAGCATGCCGGCAACCTTGACTGTCCGCTCACCGATCTGCCCTGTTTCAGTATAGTATCGTAAGGCACCAGCTATCCGCTCCATGGGTGTCAGCGTCTTATTCTTCCATGAAGCCGGGTTCTGATGGTATTTAGCCAGCAATCGCTCAAACTGCTCTTCCTCGGCATTCAGCCCCAGCGGATTTGCCACACTGATAAGCATCTTGCGCTTCAGCGCCTCTTCAGCGACCGGATCCACGCCACCACGTACACTCGACCGGGATGCCCGCCATGCCTTCAGATGATATTTCCAGTAGCCATGTTTACCGAATAAAGCCGCTTTCGGCATACGCCGGGCAAAATCAAACATATCGCGCATGAACGCAACTGGCCAGAATCCATAGTTTGCTCCGGTATAGAGCATCTTCAAGGGATTAGTCATGTACTTAGTGGCAGCGATGATCATCCGGTTCTCGATTGGATGGCCACGCTTGAATGAATCAGCTATGGCTTTGGGCACATAAAAGGTCTTAATGGAACCCTTGTGCAGATACTCGATAGTGCCGATACGGTCATTTTCAACATGCACCGCTTCACGGCGCGTGCCGGTCCACCGCATCTCTGCTGATTTAACTTCCGATGGCGAATAGTTGAGCATCCAGTCAATAACTTCACGCTTTGCAGTCTCCCGGTACGCCATGCTGATCAGCGACACTGCTTTCTCCATGGTCGCACTGGCAGGATTCTTAATGTCGCCCAACGTACCGATCTGTCTGTATATGCGCGCACTGACAGCTTTGCCGTATCTGCTATCCAGTGCTGCCATAACCTCATCAGATTCCAACACAGCTTCACCCCGTACAGCCGCAAATGTGGCGTAGAAGATACGATCTTCAATCTCCTGCATAAGATCATCATCGATGACCTCCGAGCCCTTCAAAAGGTCAACAACCTGCTCCTCGTATACCTTTCGGAACCACAGGGATGCTTCTTCAAGTTGGGCATAGCGTTCCTGCCCCAATTCCTGCTGCATTTCGGTAAGCCGCTCATTCGACGCCTTAATAGTAAAACCCTTGGGATTGGCCATATTGAAGCGTTCATGAATAACACGCTGATGAAACAGGTATTCCCCGAACTGGATCCAGTCGAGATTGTTGGCTACCAGCTTATCCAGGACGATCTCATTCACCCGCGCCATGAAGAGTTCATGCTCAGAGCCTTTATAAAGCTCATTCTCCAACGCATGCTTGACCTTGCCAGCCGTCGGCGTTTTGCCCAGCCGCCTGTATATCGGCCCGAACATCCGATCTATGGAATACCGGGCATCATCAATGATCTCGCCTTTAGTCAATTGACTCGCGCTGCGTCGAACCCGAATGTCCCTGGCGTCACTTTCAGAAAACGCCTGATGCAATCGCTGCACCCGATCCCTGTATATTTGGCCGCTCTTGATATCTGATTGAATCTGATCGTACAGCCTGCGCACCTTCGGCTTGTTCTTCATCCATGCAAAGAAAGCATGATAGAATTTAGGCGCACGTTTCGCCAATGCGGCCGGATTATTGAGCAGTACCGATAGCGTCTCGGCATACATCTCTTCAGATTTCTCGTAATATGCCGGTATTTCCTCTTCACCATGCCACCACGCAATTAAACCCTGCAACTCTTCCTGCACAGCCTCAGTCGTCAAGAGCCCTCTATCCTCTGCCTGAACCTTGATCTCATCATCATAGATGCGCTTTACTTCAATCTTCCATGCTTCCAAATCCGCCTTCTCATCTTTCGGCGGCCGCTTGCCCACTTCCCGCTCAGCCTCACGCCTGATCCGCTGACGTTCCTTTGATGTCAGCACCTGATCCTGATTCTCTGGAATCTCCGCCAACATACTTTTCATGTATTGCCGAAGCCCGGCTATCCGGCCGAGAATGTTGCCTCGGCCACTGATGATATTCTCCGGCAGCCAGTCAATCACATGCCCGATCTCATGTGCCAATACTTTGGCCGCATATCCGGGCCCGCGTTTCTTTGCCTCATCATATGCCTCATCGCGCAGATGAAGGTAGCGCGCTTTAAGCATACGTTTTATTTTTGGATCCTTGAAATTGACATCATCGACGGGCTGATCCAATTCACGCGCAACATCCTCTTCGGCTTTATTGCGTATTGCAATTTTCTCTTTCAGCGACACCAGGTCGAATATGTCCGCCTTCAGCTCAATTGCACCAGATTTGCCATGATACTTGAATACGCCGGCTGCCATCCCGAAAAGGGCACGCAGCGACTGTTTGACCTGAGGATGCTTGCCGTCGAGCAGATCCTCACTAAGAGCCACAAGCTCAGGCATCTCAATCACAAGACGCTGGGGGTGATTATCATCCATTATACTCTGCGTTGGCTCAGGATCGCCGAGAAACGCTGGTACGCCGGGCATGGGTGATGCTGATTGTGAACCGCTTGAGGACTCTATTTGCTCTATTCTGCGGAGGTCTTCTGATTTGTCTTCTGGAGATAGTCCTGCATCTTCGCTAATGATTCCTTTTTGTGCTGCCTTAGCGAGTCTATCTCGGATGGACTCAACCGATTTGAATCGTGAGAAGTAGAGTCCTTGTGAGTTTGTGAGCTCTTTAACTGTGTTTGCGATTCCATGTCTATATAATACCCTTTCTAATGCCTGAATATCAAATCTTTCTTCGAGTTTTGTCAAAGTTTCAGATTTAATCGCCAGATAACCACCATACCCTGTTTGGGCTGAGGATGATGTTGCCAGTGATGATGCAGCAACCACCTTGCCACCGTTCAATTCAATATACCTTCTAAGGCCAGCAAGTGTGCTGCCAGACGTCGTAACGTCATCTACTATGATGTACTCACGATCCCGCTGAACTGCACCTTCAAATTTCGGCGCACGAAGAAGCCGCGTCGATGCATCAGCACCCGTATGATGAGCACGGTTCGACTGAATAATATTATCATCCACTTCAAGTCCTGTTTCCTTGGCAATTAACGCCGCATAGGCTAGAGGTAACTGATTTCTGCCCGTTGCTTCCTCTGCATGAACTGATATAACTATCGCATCAGGATGCGCAGACGCTAATACTTTGAGCCTGTCCAGCTTGAGTATGCTTTGAACAGTTCGTATAGCCGCCTCCGCGTCACCTGACTTTGCAGCCTCGTACTCCGGCTTCTTCTTCATAGCGCTGATTGAGGTGTGAATCACTACATCAGGAAAGTCTTCAGGCCATGCAATATCATCTTTCGCCTTCCCTGGATTAATAGCCTCAGTGACTCTATCAACATAACGATCTATTCGTTTCCCAAATCGATCAAGTAGAACCTGCCGGACACGATCTTTATCCTGCGTCTCGCCCTGGAGAACAGCTTTCGCATATTGCGTGGCACTTTGAACAATTCGACTCGACGTTCCTTTATACTCACTGCCTGGCTCGGCCAGCATCGATGCGAAGCCCGTCTCAAAATTAACAATACCTTCTTCACGCCAGCTCAAGACAGAGGGACTGCTCACATCAAGAAGTTTTGCGTCATGCAAATGCCCAGTAGACTTAAGCTCGTTAATAAACTTTATCTCCTCCGAACCATATTCATCCCAGGGCATCTCAAGAAGAACTCCCCCAGCGGCTTCGCGAGACATTCCGCGCGCAACAATCTCTTTCGCCTTAGCGATGCTCTCCACATCCACAGGGATTCTTTCTATCGCTACGAGCTTATTCTGTCCATCCATATAGAGTACATGCCCATGATCAGGATCGCCAGTTCGCAGCGCCTTAACAATAGGGCTCAACTGTGCAGGTCCTGTAATCTTCATCCGCCCAGTCGCCGGCACAAGCTCCCAGGGAGCAATATGCTGCTTCTCAAACTTCTCAATTGAATCGGAACGCCATGAATAGAACTCGTCTCCATTGGTAATGACGTGATCCTCAAGCTTAATTCCGGCATCGCCCAGGCCCGCCTTAAGCGTTTTACTGATGGCAAGATCCTCCCTTGATGGATTCGCCTTACCACTGGGATGGTTATGACCTATCACCACGCGCCTGACTTTTGTCAATCCTTCTGCCACAGCATCCTCAACCACACCTGCTATCCGCCTGGTGTCTACAAGTGATGCATTCAGTATGCCTACAGTAACAATCTCGCTCTTAACAATTTTGCCGTTATTGTTCAGCACCGCCACTTTCATCGATTCAAACAGAGGTGTTCTCAACGGTAAACAGAGCAGAGCAAAGTCGCGAGGCGTTTTGATTACTTTACCGCGCACATCGAATGCGGGTATTTTCTGGGTTAGAACAGAATGGATAAGGCTGCTTATTCTGTCGGTGTCTTTGAAGGCTTCGGTGATGGCGGCGGGATCATCCGGTCTGAGCATGGCTGCTTCTTGTGCAGCAGTTCCGGGTGCATCTCCAGGTGCTCCTTCGCCCATATGCTCGGATACGAGTTCGGATCCTGCTCTATAAGGCGTGGCCATTCCCGGAAGTGATAGTTGTTGTACTGTCCTGGATACTCTGACATTTGTGCCCTCACTTACATTCTGAGCGATACTATACTCTGCCAAGGCCTCTTCTGGCAAGTCATACTCATCATGATATTCTTCACCCAGAATCTCATCAAGCTTCTGCGCCGAGCGTTCCGCCAGCTCACCCAAGCCCTGCGTAAGATCCTCTTCGCTGATCTCACCCTTGCCGGCACGATCTATAAGCTCATCGACTTCGACTGTTTCTTCAGAAACATCAAACGAAACCTGTCCTGTAGCCTCCTCTGACACTTCCTGCGTTGAATATGAATCCTTGTCGATCCTGATTGTTTCGTCTTCTTCGTAAGGAATCCAGAACTCCTCACCATCCTTGATGTGCAAGGCTGTATCGGTCTCTTCCAGAACTTCGAACTCTTCATTCTGAATTCTAAACTTATCTCCCTTCTTGAGGTTTGATGATTCAATCGTCTCACTGCCCTCCCGCCGCCACACACGCTCACCAGCCGCTTTATCTCGATAATGATTATCCTCACCGGAAAGAATCTTGCGGCTGCCCTGCAGCATCTCAATCAAATCACTCTCCGTCTGCTGATCACTCATCCAGCCGGCAGACTTCAAATGCTCGAACATTTCGTCCAGCGGCAATCCAGTCTTTCGCTTGAATCGCGGCGGAATAGCGCTCATCTCCTCAGACCACGGAACTTTCCCTGTCTCCGGATCCGGCTTATAGCTCCTGATTCCGCCAAACTCGATTACAGCAGAGCGAAGATCATATGTCTTCTCCTTGCCGATCTTGGGTTTTGGAGCCTCATCCTGTTCAGAGGTTTCAGCGGGAACTTTCTCATCAACATCTTTGGCCTTTTCAGTCTTCGGCTGCTGTGCTTCCTGAAATTCATTGATAAGCTGCTCCCCGGCCTTAGCAACACGCTGCTGCCCCTCCATCATCAATTTTTCACCTTCCTCGATAAGCTGCATGGCCTTGGAATCATCCCCGCCCTGTTTCAGAAGCTTACGACCATCAGTAACTTTCTTGCGGCCTTCTTCCAGCGATGGATCCGTTAACTCTCTCAACGAGGAAACAAAATCCAGCGCATCATCCTTTGACACCTCAACGCCGTTAAGGCCGTATATCTTCTGTACCCCATCAGCATCCCGGTTCTGCCTGTCGCGCGAGTTCAAAGCCGCCTGCGCGCGAAATGGCGCTTCCTGCAAACCTGTAGTAATCAGCATAGTCGGGTATAACACTGGCAGACTGGCCACCCAATCCGCTGTATTGTTCGCAAGACGACCACCAAGCGCGTCTTCGGAGTTACGCTCGTTCAGCAGTGCCTCTTTCCATCCCTCAACAAGCTCTTCAAATACCTCCTCATGGATATTTCCAAGTCCTGTTGCCTGTCGCACTGCTTTGAGATTTGCTGCAAGAGTGCCTTTCGGCTTTAATGATGACAGAATCTTGGTCGTAAGCTGACCCGCCTTCGTGGCAAGAACCTTATCCATACCCTTGTCAGCCAAACGGGTGACCATCTCATCAGCACGCATCCATGCCGGAACCTTCGGACCAAGCTTACCTTTTGCCCATGAAAGCGTTTTGCCCGTATATCGCTCTATCGCCAATTCAAGAGCCAAACCTGCCTGACTTTTCCAGAGCGACATCCATTCGCCCTCAACAACGTCATCGACTTGCATCTGGCCATCGTCACCAAAGTACACTGTCGGAGCCCGCCTCTCACCGTAGCGCGTTACGCCCTCAGTAACCAGAAGCGGCCGCCCGATCGGTGAAAGCGTGTATATGTACCGAGGCATGGCCACCACACCTTCAAATACCGATGCGCCCCATGTCTTATCTTGCCCTTCATACTCCCATCGGTCTTTAAGAAACTGCCTGTCCTTCTCGTACATAAAGCGCGCTATGCGTTCGTCATCCCATGATTTAGGAAAGAATGAGTCGCGCCGGGCACCCTCGGAGAGGAAATTCATTGTCTTGCCGGCACCGAAATTATCCAGCTCCAGTTTCGGCTCAGCAAGACCGGCACGGGCATTCGGATTTGAGCGCAGCATTGCCTGCCCCCAGTACGTATTCCACGCGCCAGCTTCAAGCTGTTCGTCTTTCTCGCGTGACCGCAATGTAGTCATGTAGGACTTATACCCATCCACACCCGTCGCAAGCCTTTTGGACGCTTCGGACTTCTGATGAGTGAGCGCCTGTGCAGCCAGAGGATTCAGGACATTAAGTGCACCCAGACCTTTCGTATCCTGCCCAACACTCTTTCCTGTCAGAAAGTCGGAAAAGGCCTCACTAAAAGTACGCTTTGGTTTTTTATCAGCCTGAACGGTTTCATCTACAGATTCTTCCCCTGAGGGCTGCGCAGAGCTTCGGTATCGCTCAGGAACAAACTGACTGATTTCGTGGCCTTCATCTTTGGCATAAGACAGAAACTCATCTTCCTCATCAACAGGAACGATTGCACGGCCGGAAGGCGTATCATAACGCCGAACCTCCCTGTATTCATCGCCGTTCTCATCTGCAAACGACCTGAACTCGTCCACCTCCGAGTCAGGCACTGCAACTATACCGGAGGCCAGTTGAAACTCTTTCCAGTTCTCCATAATACCCCCTTATTCAAGGCTCCACTTACCGTAAGCCTTAGATGCGCCCTTTGGCTGACCACCGCCGGGTAGCCCTAGCTTCATCCTGAGGTATTGATCCGTCGGAGATTCCGCCTTGGGAGTTGAGCCCTTGTAACTCTTGTCCTTATCACTCCAAAGGAAGGTTACACCATCACGCTTTAAGACCGGACCTTGATACGGAATCTTCAGATCGGATTCTGCCTCACTCTTGTCCCAAACCGCGCTCCTCGGAGAAGTCATCATGTATTCCTTGCCGCCCATCTTGCCGACCTGCGGCTTCCATGGTCCTTCAAGAATATCTTGCATGGTCTTCATTCCGCCAACATCAGAGCCGCCCGCACCTGCATAAGCGCTCATCATTGCCATAGGATCTTTACCTGCGGCCAAAGCCGAACTCATTGCCTCTTGGTTCACATCCGTCTGCTCGACTCCTCTGCGCTTAATGCCCATGTCTTGAGCCGTTCCCATCATCTGTAAGCCAGACATAATGCCCTTAACTGTGTTAGGCGACACATCATCCCAATCGCTTATAGGGATCATTGATTGAAGCTCAGGAGATGCTTTGTGAAGCATACGAAAGCCTTTCATCATCTCTGAGCCTTGCTTACCATCAGCTTTGTCACTTGAAGGCGCACCAGGCCGTCTCGACATGCCAGGCATACTCGGTTGATTATTCAACTGAGAAACATCGTTGCCTGTCCAATATAGCCCCATAGCCTGCGCCCAGGGAATTTTCTTCTTAAACGGGAATATAGTTGGATCGTCTACCTCAACCATTGCCTCATCACGCATGATATTAGCTATCTCCGGCGTCCAGCCTTCAGCATGTGATCCGGGCATCCCTTTGGGGCCAAGCCCCCATGTCGGACGGTATTTGACTAAATCTTTATTCCTGCTCTCTATATTTTTCGGCTGCCATGCAGCCATTTGATTTTGTCCAAAATAATTTAACGGCATATATACCTCCTTATGATAAACACTCACTCATCACATTCAAATCAACTAACTGTAAGACCACACCCATGCCAACGTTGTTATATGTTTGCTGAATTTATAACCAAACCACTTCATTGCAGCCAATTCTGCGGGACTAACATCTGCGAAGATATCGAAACCTTGAGTTATAGTTTGGTCGATCACGAAATTCATATCCTCTTTCGGCCACACAACCTCCCGCTCAGTATCAAAGTTGTAGAAACTATCACTACTGATCCACATGCACTCGTCCTCATCCACTGTACCCAGCTCACCATGAAGATTCTTATAGGAGGGCGTTGCGCCATCAATACCGTCAGGTGCCGTCGGCACGAAATAGGTCGTTGCACTATGCGCAACATTATTTGATATCTGCTTTACTAGAACCTTGCCAGCCTCCGCCTGCGAAACACATCGTTCATAATCCATTACGCCATACCCATCATGGAAAAATCTGCTCTGCGCACGCTGGCAGATATAGTTATTCTCGGTGTCCGTGACCGGCTCAACAGGACTCAATATAATCCCCGAAACATCCAACATATCATGCATAAAATATGCATCAATCCAGTTAAACCCCTTGCCATGCCACTGGTTCCCATATTGCTCATAATCCCACCATCTCGGAATAGATGGTGTGCGATCTGTAATCTCCGCTTTAGCTTCATGGGTCTTAGATTTACCAGGATGCTCAATAACTTTGACCCCGACATTCATCTGCCTGCAAGCGGCCTGCAAATCCTGAAGCAGCCACGGCCCCAAAATATCACCTTGCTGAATATTGCCATACAACCACCCAGACGCAGGATATCCAGTCATCGTAGTGCGCCTTCTCGGAGCTGAACCACCAACAGCATTTTGCCATAACTGCGTGACACTCGTGTACAGCGGCACAGAATCAGAGTCAGAAGATTGAAGATCAGGAGCCGTAGAAGAAGAACCAACGTTCATAATTTGCGTAAAATGATTTCCGACAAGAGCAGGATTCACCATATCCTGCCTCTTTCTCCAGTAATTCACACTCTGAACGTTGTCGCCAGAAGCAACGCCAGCGCCAAGCACCGAACCATACTGACCGCAACTGCGATAACATTTACCCCATCGTTTATGAGGGAAGTAATTAACACATTCACCGAAAACAATATCGTCCCGCCAGGAAATCCACTCAGGCATGGACTGTGAGTGCCTTCGTCCCCAAATACTTATACTTAAAGACCCTGGCTTAATAACGGAATGCCTCAGTGTAAACTCCACATCAACCTTGCCAGTGCCTACAGATCCAGCAAGTATCGAACTAAGACCTGTATAATCTCCCCACCATTGGGTTCCATTCCAGTATTCGTACCGCGCTGTATGCGAGGAACTGCTGCCGACATTAAAATCTGGCAAATATATACGAATCCTCGCACGCTGGCTGTCAGCATAAACGTCGCACCTCTCAATCAATGCATCATCCAGCTCACGCAAAGGACTAAGCTGTTGTATTTCGTAACCATCATTAGGAATATTCGTAAATTCTGCCATACTAATGCACTCTCAACCAATCCCAGGTAGCTGAATCCTCATCACCAGCAGTTGTGAGTTGTAGCACCATTCCAGCCTGCTTTCCGGATGCATCCGGCAATGCGCCACCCCCGTCCTCCCAGGTTGGATTCTGTTCTGCTCCATGTGTTGTTAAGACCTTTCCATCAGTACCGACAGCTAGCACAACCCAATCTGTGCCGTTATGGTAAAGTATCTGACCTTTCGTTCCCGCAGGCAGGCTAACGATAATATCCGAAGGGTCAACCCACCGTGCAGACTGATATCCCCCTCCGGCATCCGTCACCTGTAGAACTTTACCCACAGCCACACCCGGCAAAAGTCGAAGCACCTCGTCAACTGACTTAACCTGAGACCTTGAGAGCTGATTATCCGGCCAAACCATCATAGCCGGATAAAATGTCGGCGTAGTGTTCTGAATCTCGAAGGGCGTAATATAGCTCCATGTGTATGCACCACCGTCATTGCCCGTATCGCTCCAGCGAAGAAGTGCGCCATTATTAGCAGCGGGATTAAATCCGGGAACCGTAGGTAGCACACCCCGCCAACCAACAGGAAATGTTGCGCCGCCATCAGGAGATGAGCCGGACACCATTGCCTGCATTTGATCTTGCGGCCCTCCTGCGGCTGCAACATCCTGCATACTCAAAGGTGTAATGTACTGAAATGAAGGATCAAGCTCCGTGCCCCCAGGCGAACCGTTCGCCATCAAGACTTGCGCGGCTTCACCGGAGCCATTCAGCCAACCCATTATCTGTGTGGATCCGCACACAAAAGGTTTCCATCGTTGCTCTGTATCATCCCAATAGAGCAACTCGTTGTCCTGCGTCCCTTTCTCGACGTGTTGAGACTGCCATGCAGGTTGACCGGATGCATTTATCTGTAGCACATCGTCTTCAGAACCATGCGAAAGAACAACCCAATCTTCACCATCCCAAAACAGCATGTCGCCCGCTTCTACACCTGCCGGAGTAAATGCAGGCTGATCCGGTGGTGTAATCCAATCACCGTCATCAACGTCAGTCTCAGAATAGGCCACTCCCTTCTTGTAGGTGACAGCAACGGCTTTATATTGCCATTGTCCATCATTCCAGCGCACATTTGTAATGCGCACAGGGTCTTCATCTGGCTCAATACCGGGAACGCCTGGCTCTGACTGCACTACTCCCATACGATCTTCCAGGCCAAATAGCTGCGAGTCAACTTCGCGCCTGTCTTGAATCATCTGATTGGAGATATGGTCATACTGACGGTGCATACGCGATTCGGCTTGAGCCATCAGTTTTGCAAACGCAGAATAGGAATCCTCCATTGCATTTTGTTCAGCTTCATATTGTATATCCATCACCATCAACCCATCCCTGATTTAATTCGATAATTACTTTTGTTCCAAGATGCTTATGATTTCCTATCTGTCTGTGCGGATTTCCACGCGCAAGCCAGGATTCGCGGGCATATGCATAAGCTTCAGTAGCCGTTGGAAATCGTTTGATGGTATGACGGTATCGGATATAAAGAAATTGATCCTTATAGATGTGGTTCTGAGTATCCCACATGCGGCGATTCATCGTCATGTCACTAAAATAGTAGTCACCGTCACCTTGACCCGCACTGTCATCATCCGAAACAGTGACAATATGCCAGTTCCATGTACCGTCCTGATTACGGTTCATACCACTGACCCGTTGCTCATATCCTTCTGGGGGAGCGGTAATGTTCGACACTTCACTTGAAGGCTGATTCCAAGCTATCTTATGGGTCTCAGTGTTGCCGTTGCCCAAATCTATGGTGAATTCTTTAGAACCAGCGATTGACTGCCTGCCGGAGATGACAACAGTGAATTTGCCTTCACCTGTATTTGATATTCGTTTGGTGTATGTCCATCCTTCAGGCACGGTGCCGGGAATGTTGTACGTGCTGCGGGCTGCTTCTTCGGAAATCCCCCAATAGTAGCTTGTGCTTTCCGTGTAGCTGGCATTGCGCATAGATATGTCGTCTATGATCGTGAGTGCATCCGCATCCGACTTGTCCCGCAGAATGATATCGAATAAACCTTGCCTGGCATTATAACTGCAAGTGGCTGATGCTCCCTGCCTAACACCGCCACCAGTAGCCGTTTTATGGTCATCAATAATTGCTTGGGCTAAATCAGCAGGTACGTCAAAGTGATATGTAACACTTTCCTGACGCTCAGTAGCCCAATTGCTGTACGCCTGCACAGTTACTTGCGACTTAGAAACAAGCAAATTGATTGTTGCGCTTCCGTCTTGCTCAATGACAAATGTGCAGTACTGACGATAGAAATTCTGCCCATAATCCTCACCGCGTATTACAGGGTGAAAAGCGTGTGCTGGCAACGCGTTAATAGAGCTGACAATTCCTCGCACATTGTCCGGCGACACATTGGGAAACCGTACAAATACGTACTGAATATCACCATGCAACGTCTGGCTCTTATCAATAGACAAACGCGCCTCTGACCAGTTCAATGCACCGTTGTCAACGAGCTGAGTAATAAAGCCTTTCCGTAATACCTGAAGGACATAAGGCGTTTTCCCGATCCGTATAGGCTTAACAAAGGCCAGCCGCCATCTGCCAGGAAATGTCTTGCGAGCTACTTTAAGATTCTCAACGTAAGCTTGGGGATCAGCGTTAGCAGCGGAAGTATACGAGTTGAGGAATGAAATGTATTCAGCCTGATCGTCAGAATTCTTATAGCTCCATACACGCTGTATTTCCGCATCTCCAGCCAACGGCACATAGGTAGAATCCAGGCGTTCCAACAATCTTGATTTATTGTCCGCTAACTGCGCTCTGAGTTGTGCCAATGTAGCCATTTGTTAGTTCCACCATTTCCAAATTGAGATGGTGAGGCCAATCCACCTGCGCCAGCGCAACCGAAAACCAGCGCCCAGAGCTTTCTTGATTCGCCTATAGAGCGCGTTCGACTCCCTCGCAGTCCATTTGCGACCATCGGGAGTTGTGTGGTTCTCAACACGGTTAATAAAGTCATGCGTCACCCCTGAAGGATCTTTAATCACACCATCCATAAACATATCTTTAACAAGGGATTCTCCGTCCGACTTCATTTCCCACCCAAGCATATATGCCCAAGTCATCACCTTCTTATCGTAATCAGAGAGATTCAGGTTCGGAATCAGGTAGTCCACAACAAACCAGCTATTGTCTCCGTTCAATTCCAGTGGTCGTTTGGCAGTCTCCATAAATGCAGATGTCCCAATCATGTTTTCTTTCATTTTGTTAGACCTCATCATCACGTTTCCTCAAGCACGGTTTCACGTTAATCCTTGCACACAATTCTTGCGACGTGTCGCACACCTTGTCGATCCGTTCCATTGCTTTAAATACTCGCAGCACAATTGAGTAGGTCATAGCCAGCGAGCAGAGTGTAATGAAGCCCATGATAGACGTGTCCGGCCAGTTCTTCATGTCCGCACCTTCTTTCAGGATTGGAGCAACTTGAGCCAGAAACATCCCAACACCACCAAACAACCCCGTTACAGCCAACAATTTAATCATGTCAATTACTCCTCATAACATCACTATGCTCACTCCATCGCGCATCGGCACCGAAAACTCATACGGATGGCCTACAGGCAAAAACATAAGACCCCATTTCCTTATCAAGTAGGCTTCCGTCCTGGCCTGAAGATCCGCCGACACGTCACCCTTGTAAATGACGCACTCTGCTATCTGGCCTTCAAAGTACTGCTCACCCTGAGACTTACCTAATGTATGCATGCCAGAGCCTAAAGAAACCGTGTTGCCTGCACTTGGAGGGAATACAACATTCAAGTTCACGTCCGAAGTCCAGTAGTCAGGTGTTGAGTCAACATGATACATCTTCGGCCATGCGAACGAAGGGTGCGAGTACGCCGTTACCCGCTGTTCTGTTGATGCAAATCCGTCATAAATCTGACGATCCATTCTATAAGGATAACGAGTTTCTCCTGAGCCAGTGTCGCCGAAATGCCACAATCCCGAATCATGATCCCCATCAGGCAGATCACTATTGCGTTTTACAACCAGGAAGACACTCACGCTGGTAGCCGCGCCAAGATTCGGGATATTTAAGTAATGATTCTCAGCCGCATCAAAATCAATTGCATTCCTGCCTGCCATAGAATGCACACCAGTGAGAGGCTGATTTGCGGGGTTAGATTGTGTTGCATGGTTTCCGTTGCCGCTCTTATCTTGCCACATCTCAACGCCGGAGCCATTCGGAACTATCGTGGATTCATCAGCCGCATCGAGCCACAATTCACACTGCTCAGAATCTACAGGTGTCCAGGGCCGCGTAATGCCGACCAGTTTCCCGTCAATGGCAATGGTTACATTTTGCGCCATACTCGTTTGAAGTGCGACAGCCTGCAATCCAATCAAGAAAAATGAAATATGCGTTTTCATAGAGTCCTTTTGATTACCACAAGTCCTGCCAAGTAGTGCCGTCATAGCAGCGCAGCTTATGAGTGGTGCTGTCCATATAAATAGTACCCTCCACTGGTGAGGCAGGCGCAGTTCCGGGTGTTAGTGTGAGAGCGCCATCAACATGAAGAGTGCTTGCAGGAGCGTCCGTGCCAATACCTACCCGGCCTTCGAGAAAGATGTATTTCTCGAACGAATCGTATTCGTGATAAAAGAGGTACCGTTGCTCCTCGTACCGATAGAAGCCCGTTCTGCCGCTGACAGGATCAACACGCAGCCCCATAGAATCGCCGTTAAACACCGATGTGTCACCAATATTAATCGGCCCCGCACTGGCCGATATTTCTACTCCAGCAGCATTTTCGATTGATGGTGTCACCACTTTAGCGGCAGTTAGATTGCCCGCAAACCGCACATCACCAGCAACCACCTCAATAGCGTAATTGTTGTTTACGAACTGCACATCCCTTGTGGTATCATCATTATAAAACCTACCTGCATATGACCAATGCGCATACTGGAAGCAACGATCCCAACCAGAGCCGATGTTTGAGGAGTAGTATTTCGCCCATCCTCCTGAATCTGTCACGACATGGTGTTCAAAGAATGGCGTACATTTTGCCACTACTGGATCGCCGACAGTACCCAGCGTAAGGGTGCTTGGATAACTATTGAAATAGATTGTCTTAAAAGCCAATGTGTTGCCGCGTGATACAACATCATCAAGGGTGTCGGATGATGACACATCGGGGAAATCCTGCCAGCCAGTTGAAGAAAGCCACTGATTTGCAGCACCATCAGGCAAGACCGAATCAATCGCCGTGCCTGCCAATTCAATGCCAGCAGGGAAACGAACTTGATTCTGCATCTCGACGGTGATTGTGTTTATCGGCATAGCAGACGCAGGCTGCTCACCCCACGTCACACCTCCAGCACCATCATTAATTAGAATCTGGTCGAGTGCTCCTCCATTCCCGGTGAAGTTGGCGATGTCGCTAAGAAATATTGAATTAAACAACGCCAGATCATCTGCCGTATATGCCACAGTAACCTCGTCACTTACGGCCTCATCCCTCGCTATTACATCCTCCAGCGTCACTCCCGATGCAGAATACGCTGCATTCCAGTTCTCCACATCACCCCAAGTTATGTACCACGCAGGCATATAGTCTGCCGGATCAGCCCCAGAGGGAGGAGGTGTGGCGGGAGGGGTAGACCATTCTGCCAAACCCTGTATAGAAAAAAGCCATAACAAATATATAACTATTGATATACGCTTCATGAGCATCCACTTAGTAAGTTAATTCTGTTACAGTAAGTCTTCCATTACCGCCATTTTCGCGTACCCACCTTGCGGCCAGAGCCATCTCTTTGCGCCAGACGAAACTAGAGTTCGGTTGCAGGAGATGTCCGACATCTGGTTCAGGATCAGTACCGTCAAACGTTACATACACAGCGGAGGCATCCAGGCTCAACAAGACATGTGTTGTTGTCTTTTGCAAAGGCCCAATTGACCTGACAGTGTTATCTATTGTTATGTTTTGCTCACTCGTGCCGGGCGTTGGTCTCAGCTCGTGAGTTAAGTTCGCAACTCTTGCATTCATACATTGATTCCTTTCTAGTAGCTCGACACAGCAACATTGGAGTGCTGATCCTGTTGACTCATTTCAACGTCCTGTAGATCCATCAGATAGTCATATGCGCGAGATTCCTCTGGATAAGACTTCTCCTCCTGTCCATCATCACGAAGAAGGTCTGAAGAGACTGCACGCACAACAAAATTCTTAAAGATGTACGGAAACTCTATTTTTGCCCAATATTCACCAGCAACAGAAAGCAATGCCTGATAGCATTCGCCAGTTGTCGGGTCATATATGATGTCGCACACTTCGTACAGCCTTGCCGGATCATGCTCGTCATTTCCGAATTGCGCTGCACGTATCCTGAACTCGACCCATACCTTTGCAGGGGCAAGTGGTGATAACTGCACTCCTTCTTCATGTAAGCCATGAGAAAGTTTGCCAGGGCATTGGCTTTTACGAGGATTGCGCATGTAGCAATGGCGAACATGACCGATAAAGGTTTCTCCCGGCTGTTCGTAACCAATATACTTATCCTCTATCTCGAACAGTTGCCAGAAGGTGCCTGAAACGTCAGGCTGCTCGCCTGTATTACCGAGGAGACACCTGTAATAGCTGTTTGCGGGGGAATAGTAGATTTCATTGCCAGCCATGTATGGCCTGTCCACATCCCAGGACTCTCTATAGGCTCGATGCTCGACTCGCATCAGTTCAGCCCACCCGTCCCACTCCCATGCTTCCCGGATACGAATATTGACGTACTCGACAATTCTGCCACGCCGAATATCGTCAAGATCCTCAACTGATCCCCAACCAGCCATGCGGCTAATAGAATCAAGAACTGTTTTGAAACGTATTGTACGCATTGTTTATCCGAATGATTTATGAAACCTGCTCTTTGCGGGGATGTAACCGACCTGACACTTACGGCTATGGTTCACAACCCGGACTTCAGGGTTGTCGCGTATGACTTCCTTCTTGAACTGCTTGTCATCCCAACAGTCGTAGGTGTACTTGGGATTACGGCCCCATAGATGGAAGAAGAAAGGCGCAACCTGCATTTCCGTCTCACCATCCAAATGGTGATAGCGTTCACGGCGATGTATTGCCGCTTGCTCTTGCTCAATCAAAGCCATCCGCATCTCTGCTTCATGAAGCCTGTTAAGCTCTGCAAGGATGTCTTCTTCGGTAACTTCGTTGGCGATCTTCTCAATTTCTGCCTGTGAAAACATAGAAACCTCCTGAATAGGGATGGGGGCCGCCCGGAGAAAAGGCGGCCCCCGTTCGGGTTAGGAATCCAGGTCGGTTTCCACCTTCAGGTGGCCGAGTGGATTCATGCATTTCAGCATCATAATCGTTTCGCAGTAACCGCGCGGACCGCCGCCGCCATCCTGGAGCCTGCGATCCTGAGGCCGTTTCATAAATGCGATGCGCCACATACGCATATCAAGAAACAGCCCTGATCGGTCTGTGAAGTTCGTGGGTGCACCTGTTGCCTCATCTGTATGAAGCTGACTGGAGATATGAAGTCTCACTGTTCCCGTTGAGAACTTGAGGAAGTCAACCACATTGATAAGCTGTCCGCTATCGCCCTTGTGCTGGAATGACCTGACAGGCACCTGTGTCGGTGTCTGGGAGTCGTAGACAGTCCAATCATCCACCAGCCCTTTAAGGGTCACACCGACAAAACCATCCAGACTGCTCTTACTGCGCCGAAGCTTATACGCCGCATCAAGCTGACTTCTAAATGTCTTCTCGGTGAAGGTGTCCAGAGGTGTGGTGTGATGACATTCTACAGGAGGACGAAACAGAGGATCTACGGGCAAATGCGCCTGCGCTCCTGTATCAAGCCATTTGAACCCGCCACGAGTCTCATTTGGAATTGCAACGTTATCATCCTCTGAGCTTTCCGAGTCAGATAATGCCCTTGATTCCATCTTCGTTTTCAGCACAACCATTGCAAGTGCCTTCTGGTGTGCTATTTCACGCTTAATACCAGCCACATCAGTCACATCGGCAAAGGTTGAAACCTTGTAGGCACGTCTGAGAAGCTGTGCCATGCCGTACAGAAGTTTTCTCTGACCGCTATCAAAGTTTGTAACGTCCTGTCCGTCCATTTCACCCTGGTGTCCGTCAACAGGGTATTTTTCAGACTGCCAGCTTGACTGCTTCTGATGGGGTTTAGGGTCTTTGCCGCACATCGAAATGAATGGCGTTTCTGCTGCTTCCACGTTAAAAACAGCGTCTGATATATCTTGCAGTTTTCCTACCTGATTTGCTTCCAGTAGTTCCGGCATTATTGCCTCCTTTAATTAAGAAAGCCCTAAGGTTAAGAAAACCGCAGGGCTATTTATTCATTCTGATACAGCAACTCTTCAAGCGCATCCATGCCGCCGCCCATCTCAACAAAACGTCGAGTGTTGATACCTTTGGTTGCGGTATCACCTGCGGACGAACTAACGGAACTTGCCTTGCCCGGAGCATTGTGAACCGGAACTTTCGGAGGCTGTTTCTTGATTTTAACTTTAACCTTCTCTTTTTTCTTTTCTGCCGAATTTTCATCAGCATTGTTTTCCGCTGTTTCTTCTTCAGCTTTGTTGAGACGTGCCTTGCGACCCTCGATGATGTCGCCAATGACCATTTTGTAGTCGGGCAACTGCTTTAGCGCCGGAACAGCTTTGGCTATGGACAACATCTCCCTGTATTCGCTCGTTTTCTTCTCGAACAAATTAGGGTAAACCGCCTTTACCTTGCCCTCGAACTCAGCACGTTTCGTTAATGCTTCGCGGGCTTGCGGCAAGAATCTTTCCTTTTGCTCTGTAAGATCATCCAGACGCGCTGCAATTTCCTCAGAAGTGTAAGAAACATCATTACCTTGTTCATCTTCACCCTCATAGCCATCCTTGTACTGTTTTGACCAGCGTCGAAAGTCCCAATACTTCTCTTCCCAAGCCGCAATGTCTTCTTCATTTTCAACCATCAAAAGCGGATGAATGTTGGACGGTGTCGAAACAGGGGACTCCTCAAGTTGAGTTGTCAGCGTTTCAAGCTCGTCTTGCAGCGTTGTTGTTGAAGCACGTTCCTTTTCCAGGTCTTCTTCCAGCCCTTTACGCTTTGCGACCTCTTTGCCAATGCGCTTATCAACTACAGCTTGAAGTTCAGGCGACAATTTCTCTTTGTCGTCCGTTTCTTCTTCCTGCTCGTCTGCATTGGTGTTGGTCTCTTCTTTCGTCTCAGTCTCTTCCCCGGCCTCATTCTCAGCATTCTGTTCGGCATTTTGACTCTCATCTTCGCTTCCTGTAGCGTCAGAATCATCGTCACTGCCTTCCTGAGTCGTTTCGTTCTTCTCCTCTTGAGCAAGGAGTTGCGCCTCAATGTCTGCTGCTGTAACGGGCCCGGTGCCCGACATGATCTCTACTGCCGTGTTTTCGGAACTATTGTTCTCCGGTGTTGCCGCTTCGCCGTTTGTATTCTCTGTCACCATGATGTTTTCCTTCCTGCCCTGCGTAGCTCTTCGAGCGAAGCAGGGTCTGTTGCCCCATCAAGCAGGGCGTTGTTCCAGTGGCTTAACCTCCACAGAAGGCTTGTCCGCCATAGCTACCTGAGCGACGGCGGGTTGCTCATAAAAAAGAGCCGCAAACGCAATTCGCGTTCACGACCCTATAAAAACCATATTTTTCAGGAAGCGCAATAGAGTGCTGTCAAAATGACACCTAATCGAACCTAATGAGACCTAATCAGACCAAATTGACAGCCGTTATGCGGGGGGTGAGGTGATGTATTAAATGGACATTTGAGTGTAATTAATCTATTTTTCTAATGGGCGTGGCTGAGTCGTTTCTCAAATGCAAGCATGTGCAAACATGCGAAACACTCCGGCAAGAAACAGCAATAAGAACAAACATACTCAGGCGAGGCCACGCCCCTTATTCAAGTCATGATGATCATCGTGTCGGCGCCATATTATGCCTGCCTCCATGCATGACGTGCGGATAACAAAAGATCAGCTAAAGAAAAACGCTTGTCACGTTGCAGCGTAATCATTCGCTAACTTTTAACTTCATGGCAGACCCCAATGGGCGAGGTTTTTGGGTGAATTAATTTTTCTACATTGTCTTGAATAACCTGAGAAAACTGTTAGCCAATCATTAACTATTTTCTTTTTGTGCAAAATACACCTGCACTTACAACGACAAGAATACCATCTGCTCAAGCCATCCATGTATCATTCATGTCAGATTCAAAATCATAAGGAGAAACCCTGCTTCTCCTGCTCTGACAATTCATCTGTGGGAGAATACCAAAACAATCCGTGGGCAATCCCGTCCTGATCAATCTGTACCATTACAATATCCCATTTATGCACAGTCCTATCTCTCACTGTTCCAAGCCTCTCGGAATCTCGCACTCGAAACCTAGCAGTATACTTTTCTTTAGATTCTTTAGGATAATACCGTGCATAAAGTTCCAAAAATATTAGCCGGCTAGGATCAACACCTTTGACATCCTTTGCTACCGCCTTGGTCGCAATCTGGATGAGTTGATTTTTGTCAGGCGGCACAATCTTACTAGAAAGATCTGCTGGAATGGAATACTGCCAATACTGATAGCTCCCTCTGGCTTTTGCTAGCTTTGCCTGTGCAGTTTTACCAAAAGGCGGAATATAAACCCAAACAGTTTTATAGGTCGGTTTTCTAGAGGCCGCTTCAGGAGTAGTATCGAGTGTTGGGCAACCAAGACTTACGTTGAAATGCTCTTGCGTTGAGCCAGTATGAATGTCATAGCTATATAAATTCCCGTTCTTATAGGAATATGAATATGTATAAGGGGAGGTTAGCTCTTCTCTTTTAACCCTAGTTATCTCATTTGTTGTTGCAGCATACGCAATTTCTCGAAGAACGTTATAATTTGGAGCAGGGATAACCCGAGGTATTGGATTGGTACCCAAAGATTCTTTTGCTGGTTCTTCACGAGAACAGCCGGTGATCAAACAGAACATAGCGAATCCAATTATGGCTCTATTGTGCATGCATTACCTCAGCATCACGGATTCTTGTAAACGGCTGTGACTGTCGTGTTTGTCTGAAATGTGAAACTCAGCTCACTGCCAGTGGTATACACTTTGCCGTCTTTTTGCCATTCCTTAAACACATTGCCTGATGCGGTTTCTGGAGCAATAAGAACCAAGTCTCGACTCTTTATATAAACTCTCGTAAAGGGTGTTGCCCCGACTGATTGCCGTTTTTGATCCAACGATGCTTGAATATCAACGCCTGCTGACGGGTTTAGAGATTGAACATGCAATTCAAAACTGAAGTAATAATGCCCAGCAAATGCAATACAGCTAATCATCCCTGGGAATTCATCATGAAATCCAGAATGCAATCTATCCATATCTGCCGCAGTTCGCGTATGAGACTCAGACAATGGGATATCCAGTATACTTTCAACCACTCTAACCGACTCTTCTCTCAGTTCATATCTGTTGCTGTTGTGAACCGCATTGGTGAATGCAATGGCCGCCTGATGCGCCTTTGCTATATCAACATCTGCAACGCAATAGTAGTTCGCCTTCACGCTTAACGCAAACACATCATTAGTATTATTTCCTAAACGTTCATCAATATGCTCTAACATTTTAGAATAATTTCTATTTGTCCAGCTCGAAGTAATATCATCGTAAAATTGCTTTACCTCAGCTTCCTGCGCCAGAGACCTAGAACTCAGGGATAATAAGGTGACGAAAGTTAATATGTAGCGTAATTTATACATTTTCTGCCCTTTCTATTTTAATAACGTTTGCATTGCATCATCAGCCGTATCTTTAATTATAAGTGTTCCAGACGTAACTTCATGAGAAGGCCATTCCTTCTCTGCTCTCATGCCAGGATGCAACATCTTAAGGCCTCTATTTTGCATAACTGACTCAAGAGAAACTCCATTGTAAAGATCAATCCCAGCTTCGTAAGACTCCAGTGCCGCAGTCGCATCCGGCGATCCAACCTTAACAACTCCACCTATAATGTTTTCTATAGTTCTATACCACTCCGGACCTTTTCTTACTTCAGTATCAGTAATTCCCATTTCTTTTGCAACAAGGGCATAGCCCATATTATTACGCTTTGCATAATCAATCACTTTGCCATACATAGTAAATCTATGAAGGTCGCCAGCCGATGAAGTCTCTGTAGTTATATTCCCAAGCCCACAAGGGGTATCTGTTTTGTAAAGTTCACCTGGATTCTCTGGAACTTCCCAATCCAAATCTAATCCGAAGCTCTTAAAATCCAATCTGCGATTCTTCTCTTTGTCAAACGCATAAAGACCAGGCGAAAGTGCTTGCACAATGCTACCACCGGCTCTCTCATGCAACTTTGCTCTATAGGCAACACCCCACAACTTAATCCTCGCAATCTCATTTGTCCAATACCGGGAAATATCCGGCCCGGCAACGGGAAGCCAGATTTGAGTTCTGGTTACTGTGGCTGACGAGCTATCCTGAAGCTCAAAGATATACCTGCCGCCTTTAGTCGGATTGCGGAATATGGCTTCGGGCTGATTATCGTTGATAAGTGTTCCGGAAGCATCAGGCCCAGAATCTTTTACCCAGACAACTGAACTTAAGCCCGGCCCACCCTCAAGCTGAATATCGAAATCTTGCAAATTACCTTGAGCGTCAATCACATCATTATAATAGACAACAAGCGATGAATCTATCGCTCTCTTTTCTTCTCGCAACATCTCTGCATCGCTTACAGAAAGCAGATCCTTGGGATCATAAAGCGAATTATTCCCCCATGGGAAAGCCTTGGGTGATTCTTCAGCCTTTTCAGAACTTAAAGCGACTCTAACAGATTTCAGCAGAATATCGTCAGTATAGGATTGCCCATCTTTTTCAACTGTCAGCGTTGCAACATGGGTGTCGGAAACAGACCAAGCTCCAGCACTTGTATTCTGCGCAATATTATATACAACCTCCTCATCGCTGGAAGCTGTTACTATTATCTCGCTCTTAACAACCCCATCTACCTTTACCGCATCAATATCTAAAAACGTTACCTTACGAGACCAGCCTGTATTGCCACATGACCTTACAATCAATTGAGCTTGAGGAAGCTCAGAAGCGGCAAGCACTACTAGCCCGACAAGCCCCTCGTCCAACTCGGGTAGATCTAATCCGCCAACAGCATCTTTTCCGTCAAGATCACATCCTATCGTATATAATGTTCCAGATTTCCCGTCCGCATAATTTTCATAGCTTTCTGAATGCCTGCCAAGAATCCCGTATCCATCTTCAACTCTAAACCCAAGCCCATTGCCTGCTTCGGTAAGGCCGCCTATTTTTGCGGTATAGTCATAATCTGGGCGAGGCATACAAACGGCGTTAGGATTGTTAGCAAGCCAGAGAACATTAAACGGACATTCCTTGCCTGCCAGCAGGTTATATTTCTTTGAGTCCAGCTTGCCAAATTCCGGAGAAACATGTTTTATAGGCGGCTTGCCATCTCCTCGTTCGATAATAAGCCCATACCTCTCTGAATGACTTCCTGAATGATCCCCTATGGTAAGTTCTATAGATATGCACTTGCCCGGATCGCCTCCATCTCCAGCATCAGCAGGATCACTTCCGTTTACTATTTCATCACCATCGCTCGTACCATCTCCATCAGAATCCGCATTTCTTGGAGAGGTTCCATTACGCATTTCATCAAAATCTTTCAGACCATCACTGTCAGAATCTACATCCTCCGTAGGATCGTCTGGATTGGCTGGATGAAAATCATATTTCGACTCCCATTCATCGTCAAACAAATTGCCGTCCGTATCCCAGTTGTCATTATCTGATCCATAATAAATCTCAGCATCACCCGTAAGTTTGTCATTATCTTCGTCGGGCACTTTTCTTGTTGGACTTGTACCAGCTTCATATTCCTGCGCTGTTGTTAATTCATCACCATCAGGATTTGAATTGGGATCAGATCCTGTTTTCCTTTTGAAATGCTTGATCTCAAACTCGTTAGACAAACCGTTGTTATCATCATCAATATATTTATCAGCCCCAATCGATGGGTTCATAGGCTCCCCTTCAACGTCTGTTGTCGGTGCATATAGCAAAGAACCTGCACTATTGCATGGTGAACCCAGTTTAAGATTGCCATTTCTGCACAAAAGAGGATCTTCAACAACATTGTGAGCAACCACAGGAATGGAGAGAAAATTAACCTGTATTCCGTAAACGTCAGGATAATTATTATTATGGCAGACATAATCCAATTGGCAAAGATTATTGTCTGCAGGCGCGTACACTTGGTGATCTTCGGTAGTATTATCCCAAATAATAGTGTTATACAGTTTTGTATAGCCTGGAGCGGTGCCAGCATGCATCACATAGGCTCCAGCCCCCCATCCTGAATAAATGTTTTCCGAAATAGTACAGTTACGCATAGTAAGTTTTCCTAGTGAATTCTTAACACCACGACTTTTGTTTCCTGCAATCACACAGCTCGTAAATTCCGCTTCTATTGTAGATAAATAAACAGCCTGTCCAATATA
>JAUUYL010000115.1 GCA_030590485.1 Lentisphaerota bacterium
CAACCTTATGATTCTCTATTTACTTTTGGAAAAGAGCTTACGAAATCTTTCAGCAGCACTATTGCACTGAAAGGTTTCTACAGAGCATTATGAGACTTGAATTGTATAGGAGTTCTTCAAGAACAGTGCCAAAGCGTGCAAAAATGCCGTTTACGAAGTTAAATGGGAAATCTGAAATCCAAGGAGATGATACGATGAGACCTGAGAAGTTCCTTAAACCTGAGTGCCGCTTGTCCTTTTCCAATCGGAAGAGAAATGCCTATGAGCGCATGCTTCGTATCCTACACCGTCAAATGCTAATAATCTCGCTCGTTATCCAGGCGACCGGGTCCTTGTCACTGGCTACTCACCAAGATTGGCCGCAATGGCGGGGACCAAACCGTGATGGAGTCGCCGAGAGAATAAACCTGCCTGACCGGTTACCAGAGAATCTCCAGTTTGTCTGGAAGGTCGAGGTCGGCGAGGGTTATTCTGCGCCAGTGGCGGCTGACAGCAAAGTCGTCCTCCTTGTTCGCCAGCGAGAGAAGGAGGTAGTGTTGTGCCTGAATGGGCAGAATGGCCAGGAAATCTGGCGTTACTCATACGCGGCCCCTTACACCCCGCGCGCTGACGCCCGCCCTCATGGGAAAGGACCCAAGGCCACCCCTGCCATTGCAGCAGGTAAAGTGTACGCCTTTGGTGTGACGGGGATCTTGACCTGTGTGGATCTGGGAAATGGGAAACTGGTATGGCAAAAACGCTTCTCCGATAGGTTCAAAAAAACCTACCCGCTGTATGGTGCTGCAAATTCACCTCTGATTGAGGCCGATCTATGTATTCTTGGCATCGGTGGGCACAATGACGGTGCGCTAGCAGCGTTCAACAAAGATACCGGCGAACTGGTCTGGGAGATCACCGAAGACGGACCAAGTTATGCCTCACCCATTGCCGTAGATTTAGCTGGACAACGGCAGGTTGTCGTGCTCATGCAGACAAGGCTTGTCGGTGTAGCGGCAAAGACCGGCCGATTGCTATGGCAGGTGCCCTTCACAACCCAATACGATATGAATATCGTCACGCCTGTCTTCCACAAGGGAATGATCGTTTACTCCGGCTACCATGGAGGCACAACAGCCGTCAGACTCGTCAAAGCTGGCGCCAGGCTTACTCCCGAACTCATCTGGCATCGTGAACGGCTTTCTATGTACATGAGCTCACCCGTTATTCACGGCGAGTACCTCTATGGCCTTTCACAGGAACGGAGTGCGATCTTCTGCCTGGCTTTGAAGGATGGCGAGACCAAATGGTTCTCGCGACGTGGTCTGGGGCAGTACGCGTCCATCGTCAGGGCAGGGGATAAGCTGTTGGTCCTGACTACCAAGGGTCGGTTGATGCTTGTTGCAGCTGATTCATCAGAGTACAAAGAGCTGGGCCGAGCACACGTCACAGACAAACCGGCATGGGCTCATCTCGCTCTTGCAGTAAACCGCATCTATGCAAAAGACAAGACACACCTCGCTTGTTTTGAATTGCCAACGCCGGTAGGCAATAAGAGCGAGAGCAGCAATTATCGGAGCTTACAAGACAGTGAGAGAGGCGACTGAAACGAAATAGAAGAGAACCAAAATGAACGGCTGAAATTCAAGCAGCGAAACAGCTTCCAAAACGCCGACGGATCGTAAGGTGCGATTATGAGATTTTTTACATTCACTTTGATGTTAGCCATATCCTTACACTTGCTATTGGCAGAGGAAAGCCTGATAGCTGATGAGAGAGGAAGTTGGAGCCGGAACGACTTTTCTCCCTGCTCAATCTTGATGCACCCGGCATGGAAGAAGTCAAGGCTGCTGTTGGGGCGGGGGATTTCGTCCGTGCTGAGAAAGAATTGCTGATGTACATGCGGAATCGGGAGAATGTGAGGACGCAGATCCCGTGGAGAAAAAGAACAGAGCACAAGGGCAGGTATGCAAGCAAGGAAGAGATGCTTATCGGAGACAGCGGTACTCAATGCGTTATGCAAAACCTGAATCTGGATTACCAGCAATGGATCGACGATTGCGCCCAGCGAAGAATAACCGCCATTCACATCTGGGCGCTGGTGCCACCACGGCAGAAACGGGATGGTTGTGGAGTGTGACGTTCCTCCTGTGGTTGAGAAGGTATTGATCATTGATGAGTAACTTACTTCTGACGTAGTTGAGTAACGGCAGGTGGCGTTTTAGTTTGTTGTCAGAGACAATGTTGTGCTTGTGGTGCCTGATGGAAGTGTGCCTGTTGGTGAGCCTCCTGAGCGTACAGGAGGGGACAAGGTTTCACCACCAAATTCATGAGCGCCCTGATCTGGGGCAGATCCATGTAGAACTATTTCACCATCTGATTTTTTATAAAGCCAAATATTTGCGTTATCACTCCACGTCATTGCAGAAGCTAAAGTAATAGTATTTGTGGAATGGTTTATATCGCTAATTTGAACCACATTGCTTACCGTTCCAATGGCAATCCAATCTGCCTGAACATTTGAGAGAGATGAACCCATAGGTGTAGTTGAACACGACGAGCCACATTGAAAATAAGTACTATTATCTACGACCAAGGTGGTACTGCTTGAACCGCTACCATTAGCTTGGGTGAGATATGTGCCCCCGTCTATAGCAGGAGAATTAGATGCAATTTCGAGCGTTGGAAGTGTTGTACTTGTTGGATCAGACACGTCAGTATTTGTGAAAAGAGGATCACCTGTGTTAGTGCATCCTGTTGCGGCGTTTGTGCAAAAGTTGTTTTCAAAAATCTGGGTATGCTTGAAGCAAGTAAGAGCATAGTTTTGATAGAATATATTGTTTTTGAGTATATTGTTTTGGCAGTTGTCTCCGGCGCACACTTCCATCGCCGCGTATCTCCAATCCTGACCATCACAGTTTGCCGCTAAGCTATCCTGTCCATTTAAGTAAAAGGTATTGTTATATACCAAGTTATCATCTGCCCAATATTTGAAATATATTCCTGTTTGCTCCGAATAAAAACTTTTATTATATCTGACAATCATTGCGGGGCCTGAGAGGGTTAAATTTCCCTCCTGGTTTCCATCAGATGGTACTGCGGCATGACCGAAACGATTGCCCTCAATTAAATTCCTCGTAATATCGCCATTTAAACCTAAAAATTGTACATTTCTATTCCCATATTTACCAGTTCGTGCCGAAACCACACAAGAACAACCCTCTTGATCCGCTATTCCTTCATTATGAAAAACATTGTTACGAATTACATTATATCTTGTATATGTTTCTAAATTGTGATGGCCTCCGCCGTAGAATATACAATCTTCTATTGTGTGGTTTCCACTATAAATATCTGCTTGCGCCCACCCTTCTCCACCAACCTGCATACCATTATCATCTGAACAACCATTGTTTAAATCACCAGAGTTTGCGATGGTGCAATCGTGCATCCAAACATTAGTAACCGCATTATTGACTGCATCGTTATTAGCCGCTCTCCAATGTATTCTTGAATTTTCGTTGTTATATCCTTCAAAAGTGCAGTTTGCTATTTCTATGTAGCTTGACCCCTCCCATAGATACATCAAATAATTTATACTATCATCCCATTCAAAGGTAATGCCATCAATGACTATGTAATCAGAATTTTGCAACCCTAAAGTAAAGCCGTACTGAGTAGTTGGTTTGGCAATCGGGAATTCTCCGGGAGCTGCAACAAATGTAATTCTATTCGCTAATGTTCCATTCTTCCCCTTAAGGTAAAGTTGGTCAGTATAAGTACCACCTTTCATATAGACTGTATCTCCTGCTTCTACAATGCTGGTTGCGGTAGAAAGAGCGCAATAATTACTGCTTGGATCGGTCTGGCTCTCACAAGTTAACCAAGATGCAGATCCGCTTGGGTGTACCCAATAAATATTACTTCCATCCCCTGCAAAAGCGGTGGGAGCAAAAAAGAACATAGCCATCATTATTATACATAGCAAACTGTGCAAACTGCTTCTCATTTTTCTGACCTCCTTGTTGATACACCTCATTGTATAAAATCACTGTGATACCTGCAATGCTTCCTATGTCATGAAATTAGAGCAAACAGCATGCCAATTGATTATATAAATCCGAAACCCGTGGTTCAAGAGGAAAACATGGTATCCGGCGACCGGTAAATCGCACCTCGCGTCTATAGGGCCAGGCCTGGGGCAGCTCAATGGCTTGAATCTGTTGTTTCAATATTGTAATTTGAATTTCGTAAAAGTTTCCCAGGTTAAGAACTGTTTCAACC
>JAUUYL010000016.1 GCA_030590485.1 Lentisphaerota bacterium
CTTCAGGCCGATGCCTGCAGCCGGTCACATAGCATGGAAATACAAAGACTACAGTTTAGCGGAAGGTCCAAAAGAGGACATTTCTAAATGGTTAAGAATGGGGACATTTCTAAATTGGTTTGACAGCGACAAGTGACTAAACTTCTATTTTTCCTGCTGGTGGCTGTTGAAATGTTGATACTAATCGGTCTTAAGTTCGATTGTAACGGGTCCGTCATTGATGATTGCAACCTTCATCATGGCTCCGAAAGAGCCGGTGGCAACACGTGATGCGCCTAATTCGGCGGTAATTGCCTCAATATAGAGATCATAGAGCTTTTCAGCTAATTCGGGTTTGCCGGCCTTGGCAAAACTGGGTCTATTTCCCTTTTGGGTGTCTGCGTACAGGGTGAATTGTGATATCACGAGGATTTCGCCGTTGATATCCTGTATGGAGCGGTTCATTAGCTTGTTTTCGTCGTGGAACACCCTGAGGTTTACAGTTTTGTTGGCAAGGAATCGTGCGTTTTCTTCTGTGTCACCATATTTGACGCCAATCAGAACGACGAAGCCTGGTCCGATTTTACCTGTTACGGATCCATCAATGGTGACGCTACCTTTAGTTACCCTTTGTACAAGTGCTTTCATATGAGGAGGGTAGAAGTGGTGAGTGTCAGGTGTCAAGGGTGTATTGACCGTTTAGGTAAAGTTCTTGACCCTTGGGCTATTCTGTTTTTAACTCCTGCTTGCGGTTCGTGATAAAGAAAGGTTTTGCTATGAAGAGTATTTCGGTGGGTACGGGAGCAAGGACTGAGTTTGTGGATATTACTGCTGACGTGCAGGCTGTGGTGAAAGAGCTGGGTGTTATCGATGGTGTTGTAACTGTTTTCGTTCCTCACACCACGGCAGGGGTCACTATTAACGAAAATGCCGACCCGGATGTTTTGCAGGATATAGAGGATATCCTAGGCAAGATTGTGCCTTGGAATGGTGGGTACAAACATTGTGAGGGTAATTCCGCAGCTCATGTAAAGGCAAGTATGATGGGGTCGTCAGTTCAATTGCTGGTTGAGGATGGATTGATTCAGCGCGGTACATGGCAATCGATCTTCTTTTGTGAATTTGATGGCCCAAGAAACAGAAAAGTCTGGATCAGCCGGGGGAATGGTTGATGGTTAATGGTTGGATGGCTAATGAGTGATTTGAATTCTGCAATTCTTCTGGTTGGTGCGACGGGGGTGGGAAAGTCACCGCTTGGAGATTATCTTGAGGGGTCTGGATGGGCTGGATGCAGGTGTTGTCATTTTGATTTCGGCAACAATCTCAGGAAGGCGGCGGAAGGTGCGTTTGATTTGGACTTATTGACAGATGAAGATGTTTGCTTTGTGCAGAAAGTTTTGCGGTCGGGTGCTTTGCTTGAGAATGAGACGTTTTATATTGCAGAGAACATATTGAGGTCTTTTATAAGAGAAAAAGATGTTGACGAGGGCGATTATGTTGTGCTTAACGGGTTGCCGCGTCATGAAGGCCAGGCGCAGGCAGTTGCTTCGGTAGTTGAGGTCAAGTTGGTGATATATCTTCGTTGCTTGCCTGAAGTTATTGTGAGTCGTATTGAAAATAATTCAGGCGGCGACAGGGGCAAGAGAATAGATGACACCTTGCCGGAAGTGCGTAATAAAATAGATATTTTTAACAAGAGAACAATTCCTTTGCTTGACCATTATCGTCAGAAGAATGTAAGGATAGAGGTTGTTGAAATTTGTAAAGGAACATCTCCGGCAGATATTGTTGGAGAAATAGTGTTAGATTGCGCTTGAGCGTGTAGAAATAAAGTAGGTTGAAAGAAGGTGTTGTATGACGATTAAAGTGAATGGCGAAGAAATACCAGAGGCAGCGATAGAGTTTGAGTTGAGTCGGCTCATACAGTTTTATGCCCAGCACATGGATGAGGCTCAGATAAGGCTGCAGATGGAGTCTTTGAAGGAGAGGGCTCTTGAGCAGGCAATCGGTGCAAAGCTACTTATTCTTGAGGCGTCGAGGATGGACATTTCTGTTTCGGATGATGACGTCGAGAAAAGCTATTCTCAGATGGTGGAGAATGTTGGTGGTGAGGCCGCGTTCAAGGGCGTTATGGCTCAGCAGGGTCTTGATGATAAGGCAGTGAAGGAGAATATTCGTGAAGGCCGCAGGGTGGATCATCTTGTTGAGACTCTCACCTCTGGACTTTCTGATCCTACAGAAGATGAGATGAAGGCTCATTTCGAGGCGCATACCGAGGAATACATGAAACCTGAGCGTGCGCAGGGGCAGCATATACTTATTAAGCCCACATCTGATACAGATGATGACAAAGAGGTGGCTTGGAAGAAGATAGAAGGGATTAAAAAAGAGCTGGGAGACGGTGCTAATTTTGGGGAGAAAGCGCAGGAACATTCTGAATGCCCGAGCGGCAAGAGCGCAGGTGGCAGTTTGGGCTGGTTTACTCGCGGGATGATGGTGCCAGAGTTTGATAACGCCGTGTTTTCCATGGAAGTTGGTGAGTTGAGTGATATTGTTGAGACGCAGTTTGGATATCACGTAATATTGAAGACAGGACACCAGGAGGGTGAGGAGGCCTCGTACGACGAGGTGGGTGACAAAATACGTGAGTTTCTAAGGCATGTTAAACGTGGCGAAGTGTTGTCTACTCATATGCGTGAACTCAGGGAAAAGGCTACAATCGAGAATGATGCTGAAAAGCCTAGTGAGACTGTAGAGGCCTGATGTGCAACGCGGCAGTGATGACTTCTTTGTTGTCAATCTGGTGGTGAAGTTATATTTGGAATGAGTATTGAGCAAGTCTGATCAGGGAGGGTGTGTTATGAAGAGTGTGCGTATTGTTATTGCGGTATTTTTTGTGTGTTTGATGGCTGGTTATGCCTCGGCGCAGTTAATTGTGGATACGGCTCAGAAGGCCGCTACCGGCAGAGTTGAAGGGGGCGCGGTTTTGTGTTTTACGGAAGTGGGGTATGATGTAGACGCAGGCCATGGCATTGGTGGGGCTGCTGATGTCAAACGTTCCATCCTGGGCGGCTATAGCGCTTTGGGTTTGTCTGACAAGCTTGATGTCTATGGGGCTCTTGGTTTGATTTTGAAATCTGAAGTTGATGCAAGCTCAGGCAGTGGTAGTGGGTTTATGTTGGCTGGTGGCGGCAGGCTGGACCTTATGGATGTTAGTGTCGTCGATGTCTCGGCGTATGCACAGCTTGGATATGTCTCGGAAGGTTATGGTGCAGGTGCTGATGGTGTGATTTTGGAGGTTGTCGGTGGTGTTGTTGGACGGATGACAGTCAATAATCAGATAACTGTTTTTGGTGCTGTAGATTTATTTCCCTTTAGTGATGGAGAAGTTGATGTGGGTGGTGTTACGACCGACATTGGACGGGATAGTCTTTTTGGCCTCCGTGGCGGGGCCACTATGGATCTCGGCTCTATCTGGTTGCGTGGTGAGATCGCCATAGTGGGCGAAACTACAGTGACCATTGGTGCTGGAACATATTTTTAAGAACCTACCGACTAAATGCTTGCGCTTGGTTTAAGTAGGATGCCAGCATTTTATTGCCCGACTCCTTATTACGCGCAATGAAGACATTTACATCGTCAAATCTGGTAACGTTGGTGACCGGTGACTTGCCTGTTGCCTGATGCAGTTCCAAATGCAGGTATTGGCTGTTTGCCGGAATTTGTTTTACGATGCCGATTTGGCCCCATCCATTTTGGCTGATAGAGGTCATTACAAGGGCTGTCGCATCTGTTGTGTTGGCTTTGTTTGAGTAGTCTTCAAAATAGATTCTTACTAGAGGTAGCCCTGCCGGATCGCTTTTGTCTTTGTTGGTGCGAGGTGCTGATCCGCACGCGACAACAACGACGTATTGCATGTCGGCGTTGTGAAGCCTGACTTTTTGCTTTAGGCGGCCTTTGTTTCGCAGGCTGAAGTAAGGGTTCTTTTTGCTGGTGTTTTCGATTGTAACGGCACTCATGGTTTTCCAGTTTACGATGCCATTATTTGCCGAGGGGTTCTTGACTATATTTTTTAGGCCTACAATTGCGATAACCGGGCCTTTGGCGTGATTAGCTTTCTGTGTAGTTGCCGTTTTTACTGACTTCTCTGCTTCTTTCACTATGGCCATGATATCTTCGTGAGTTGATTTATCGATCGGCTCTGGTTCTTCCGTAGGGATGGATGGTTTCGCGGGTAGAGAGGATGGGGAGTTATCTTTGAGCCTTATTCCTATGCAGACAGCCAGAAAAACAAGTGCGCATGCGAGAGCAGTATACATTAATTTATTCATTGTATGTTCTATTATTCGCAGAGTTGCCTGAGTTTAATTACAAATGGCGCTTCGTGTTTGTGTTTGTGGGCGAGATGTCTTTTCCAGACAAATTCAGTTATTTCATTCATGGTAAGGTCGGCCATGTCGTCGTAATGTTTGAGGCATAAACGAACTCCGGCTTCCATGTCGTTGTAAGTGTGTCCAAGATCATCCTCGTCTGTTTGGTTGTCCTCTAGTCCGGCGGAAGGTGATCGATTGATGTTTTCTTCTGATATAATGCCCTTGTCTCTAAAGCATTCCAGTAGTTGGTAGACTTCGGACTTGAATAGTTCGCCAATAGGAAAGAAGTCCGCCAATGCGTCGCCACCCTTGGTGTCATATCCGATGAAGTCCTCTGACAGATTGCCTGTTCCTATTACTCGTACGCGTTTATCCGGAAAGCTTGTTGAAAGCGAATGTGCTATACCAAAGAGAATGCACATTCTGGCGCGACTTCTCGCGTTACCCTTGTTAACGGCTGTGAGCTGCGAATTAGAGTCCAGGTGAATCTGATCGTTCACTGCGTCGGCAATGGCTGCCACTGGTTTTACGAAGTGATTGATTTCAATTTGTTCTGCAAGGTTTTCAGACATGGAGTTAAACGTGTCTCTGTCGGTCTGGTTGTAGGGCATACTGATACCATAGACATTATCTTTGCCGAGTGCCTGGCGACAGAGGACGGCTGTAAGGGTCGAGTCGGCGCCACCACTGAGGCCTATGACGGCAATATCCGTCAGGGCTCGAATCTCATTGCAAAGGTGTGAGGTGAGTTGTTCGCAGTCTGTAATCATGCTTTGGTTTTTACTTTTTCTCCTTTTATTAATTTCTTCTTCTTGCCAAGTATCCATTTAAATGCTGAGAACATTGAGTCATCCTGACTATACTTGGAGTTGTCGCCCCATCTTTCGATTTCGATCTGCTTGAGGCGTTTCAGGAATTTCGTGAGGATAACAACCATTGCAACTGTTACAATAATGCATGTAATGACATTAAACGCTATTTCAAGATTAGTCATGGAGATAAGATTAAAGTGTGCAGTGACAGGTGTCAAGCTTGCCAGTTTGCTGGTCTTGCTTCTGCCTCTGACTCTTGACCCGTGATGCATGAGGTGCTACTGTCCATCTAATGAAAAATTGCTTTATTCTTTGCATCTGTTTTCTGCTGTCAGGCTCTTCTGTGTTGTCGTCTGAGCCTCTGCAGAGCGTATGGATAGCGTCCGTTCTGAATATCAACTTCCCAAGCAAACCAGGCCTCTCCATTGAAGCTCAGAAAAACGAGATTCGCTCTCTGCTCGACACCGCTCAGTCCGCTGGACTCAACTCTGTGGTCCTGCAGGTCAGACCCGAATGCGATGCGCTCTATAAATCCAGCATTGAACCCTGGAGCCGCTTCCTGACAGGCACCCAGGGTCAGGACCCAGGCTATGACCCGCTCGAAACATTCATTGCTGAAGGGAAAAAGAGGGGTGTTGCAGTTCACGCCTGGCTCAATCCTTATCGCGCTGCAATCTCCGCGAAGAATAGAACCCGCAGTAGATCGCATATTTCCAGAAGAATGCCTCAGTATGTGCGAAAGGTCGATAACCTGCTTTGGATGGATCCCGGCTCACCGGAAGTCCGCGAACATATCATCACTGTCGTAAAGGACATAGTGACCCGCTATGATGTTGCAGGAATTCATTTTGATGACTATTTTTATCCCTATCCAGCCAAGGGGAAGGTTAAGCTCTTTGCCGATGACGCGCTTTATAAGGAATTCCAAAAGGACGGCGGCAAACTTAGAAAGGCGGATTGGCGCAGGAATAATGTCAACCAGCTCATAGCAAGCGTCTCCAAAGCAGTTCACTCGATCAAGCCCGATGTAGCGTTCGGCGTCAGCCCCTTCGGAATCTACTCAAAAGGGAAACCTTCTGATGTGAAAGCCGGTGTTGATCAGTACCATCAACTTTTTTCCGATCCGCTGACCTGGATGAAGAATGGTTGGGTCGATTATCTTTCGCCGCAACTCTACTGGTCTGTCGAAGGGCCTCAGAGCTTTCGAAGTCTTATCAAATGGTGGCGAGATCCGAAAGTGAATCCCAGATGCGTCCCGATCTGTCCCGGTGTCGCCATTGTTCGCATGACATCTCATGGATGGTCCGCGTCGGAAATCAAGGCTCAGTTGAATCTGGAGCTTTCGAACAGACCGCGCGGCGGCGGCGGATTTATTTTATGGAACATCAAGGCGCTTCAGCATAACAGCAAAGGCGTCAACGAAGTTGTTAAGCAATTCTGCAGATAGAAGGGGGTAGCCGTGCATGATTTGGCTGTTATCGATTGGATTATAGTCGCCGCGTACTTTGCGGTCATTCTTTTTGTCGGCATCTGGTTCGGGCGCAAAGAGAAAAGCACCAGCGATTTCTTTGTCGGCGGCAGAAATATCTCCTGGCTTCCTGTTTTGGGCTCAATCGTTGCCACAGAAGTAAGCGCCGCCACATTCTTGAATCTGCCCGGTGTAGGCTTTACCGGAAACATGACCTATTTGCAAATGACCATAGGCTCGGTTCTGGCGCGCTTTATGATCGCGAGTGTGTTTCTCACCGCATTCTATGCCGCCAATTGCTACAGTATTTATCAGTACCTTTCAGAACGCTTTGGTAGACGAACTCAATTGGCAGGGGCTGGTTTCTTTATTGTAACCCGCCTGATCGCCTCAGGGATTCGCCTGCTGATTGCTACAACTGGCGTATCCCTCATTCTCGACATAGGCTTCCTGCCATGCCTACTGGTCTTTACACTTATTTCCCTTGCCTATACCAGTAGCGGTGGAATTAAGGCTGTTATCTATACCGACTGCATTCAAGCAGTCGTCTTTATTTCCGGCGGCATCCTTGTGACCGCATTTCTCCTTAATGAACTGGGTCTTGCCCAGATACTTGAGTTGGGCAGGGAAGCCGGACGCTTTGAGACCTTCCGCTTTACGCCTGCAGAAAGCGGTGTTGCCGCCTGGTTCAACGACTCGAGCCTGTTCTTTGTCGCTCTCGCATTTGGCTTTCTCAGTACATCCGCAGCCTTAGGCACTGACCAGGATTTGACCCAGCGCATGCTCACCTGCAAGAAAGCAGAGGACGCAAAACGCAGTGTTGTTCTCAGCGGCTTTTTCGCACTCGCAATTGCGGCGCTCTTTCTTTTCGTTGGCGCTGCAGTTTATGCCTACTACCATGTGAACGGAGGTGACGGATTGCCAATGACCGGTGACGCTGTGAATTCCAATAAGATATTTGCATACTTCATAGCAAACGCACTTCCGCCAGGCCTGAAAGGCGTTTTGCTTGTAGGCGCACTGGCAGCAGCCATGTCCAGTCTGGACTCAGCAATGGCAGCGTTGAGTTCCTCGGTCGTCATGGATTTCTTTAAGCCCCTTCTTCGTAACGATTGGAGTGAGGCGCAATGGGTGAGGCTGTCACGTGTTATGGTCGGAGTTTTTGCAGTTGTTTTGTTTTTTATAGCTTTCAGCCTGAAAGATATTGAGCAGTCGTTTCTTTGGCTGTCATTTAAAATCGCAGGCATACCATACAGTGTTCTGCTTGGCGTGTTCCTGCTCGGCACCTTGAGCAAGAAGGGGAACGACAAGGCGAATATCATCGTGATGTTTTCAGGTGTTATCCTGGTCAGTGTTGGTCTCTGGGCGGTAGAAAACGATCATCTCCACGTTGCCTGGCAATGGATACTCTTCTTTGGTACAGGATGGACGGTTTTCGTGGGCGCGCTTTGTAAAAATCAGACTTCCCCCGCACCCCCTTACACTCAGAGCCTATAACCCTGTAATTCTGTAGTAGTCTGTAGTCGGAGCGCGAAGCGCTCCTTAGAATGCGATTTCAAGCGAGCCGTAGAGCCGAAGGATATCCTCGGATTCCCATGTGCCCCGAAAAGGATGTATCTCCGTAGCGAAGATCCTTCTGTTGAATGACGTTCCGACGGTCAACATTGTGTGCCGTTTCATCAGATCGCCGAGCATGAAATTGTACCAGCAGTCAATGAGTCCGGCAGCATAGAGTAGCTCTTCGCCAGGGTCGACTTCGTAATCACGGTTCACACCGTTGATTATATCATTATCAAACCCCCAGAAGCCTGTTATCGCCATGTTAAGCCCCTTTGCACGCCCTGGAATTGGCTCGACGCCCATGACCAAACCCCGCGATCGAAATTTTGTTTCATAGAGAATCAGTCTGTCATCCTCGGTCAGTCGCCATGAACGATCCAGATCAGAAGGGCGGCGCCAGGTTGATTGATAATAACCTGTCTTCAATATAAAAGGTGTTTTCAGAAAGCTCAGAGGCCAGAGAAGCGCAATCTGATCATCCTTGAATTTAGTCTTAAACGCTACCGAGTCGCCGGAGTCAATAAGTGTCAGGTCATAGAAACGTGCAGTGCCGTCACCCATTTCGTCAATTACGGCGCCACTCTTTGCGTATGCAAACGCCTGAACAGCGATGGCGTCACCAGTAAATGACTCTTCGGTGTGTATGTAGGTCAAGCGGCCAATTGCAGTGACGAATGAATTGTCGCTTCCTGTCAATGCCGGTATCCATGAGAATACGACGCCTACCTGATGTTTAGTGAAGGTTGTGGCTTGAGCGTTTTCCTCAAACAGATTATCCTGCGAGGGCGACGAGCCAACTGGTCCCTCATGGTTGTAAAACAGAATGGGAATAGCTTTATACTCCAGGTCGAACGCCACGTTAAAGTTCTGTAGTCCCTCGGTCTCAAAATCCAGTACATCGCGCCTGAATCCTGGTTTCCATATAGATTGCTTATAGCCAGCCTCAAGATTAAAGTTCCATGGCAGAACCTCTTCACTGTCGGCACCTTCCGCAACAGAAATCCAAAACATCATGACAAAACAGACACATGTAAGAAACTTCATGGGAAAAGTGTACACCCGAAAAAAGTTTATGCAACCACCAAAACTCTTAATCATAATCCCATACGTCCGATTCCCCTCACTCATCACGAGCGACGATTGCCGCTTCGCTACCGGCAGTTCTCCCTGCGGTCGTCTCACGTGGCGAAGGAGGAACAACGAATCACTTCTTCAGCGTGAATTGCTCAAGAATTACTTCATTCTGAATCTCGCGATCCATCATGATATCGGCAACGATAGTTCTGGCGAAAGTCGGCCACTGAGCTGGTGTGATCTGGTGGTCTTGTTGCCAATCGTTATCTCTGGCAACCTGCCATGCTTTCCAGAAGGTGAGTGCGGTATGAAATTTATCGAACCGGGGTCCGGCATCGCTCGGGAGATTCGCATCCAATTTGTCAAAATCCTCGCCAATACGGAAGAAGCGACCAAAGTCATGGTGCTCAGCATCCGCTGTGAGCTGCTGAATCAGAAAGTCTTTAGCTTGTTCGTGTGTAAACATAACTCACTCTAGGCGTTAGGATAGGGCGCGACAAGCCTTAATCCTATTGACGGAGGCCCGTCGCGCTCCAAAGTGCGCCCTCGGAACACGTGACAGCTCGCCCTTCCTTCGTCAGGACGCACGTTTACCACGCCCGAGGCGTGGTAACACGGGAGAGATTTAATGGAAGGGTAGTCCGTGTGGGCCGCGTCCTTTTCTTTGTTTGGTTTCACTTGGTGTTCCTGTGCCTATGCCTGTGCCCCAGGGTTTGTGGGGAACATACGGGCCTTTGGGGCCTTCGACAATACCATCCTCTAGAATGTCGGCTTTAGCCTTTTTCACCCTGGCGCGCAGTTCCTGCGCGTCAATCCTGATGCTGCGAACTCTGAAATAGGCGCACAGCAAAATAACAAAGGTGAACGGTGCCCACGGCAGTATGACATTCACAAGGTAATCGAGTATTGCATTCATCTTATTTCTCCCAGATTCAAGATAGAGATTATCAATAACCCTCCGTTTTTATCCATTATAATCAGGCGGAATCTTTGTAACACTGACTACCGCTACTGAAGATTGGCGTCTGGGAGGCAAAAATCAACGATTATAGGAAAGTGGTCTGAGCCGATGTGTGGACCGATTTGTTTGTCTGTTATTATAATTTCGGGAGAGTGGAGGCAGTGGTCGAGGGGTATTCTTAAAAGCGGGTTGGAAGTTGGCCATGTTGCATCAATGCCATGGCTCTGCGAGCTGTCCTGTAGATGGGTTTGTTTTAACAGGAGTTGAAAGTGGTAATTCCATGGGGTTGCATTGAGGTCACCCATCAATAACACCGGAGTATTCTTTGTGATGATATATTCGCCAATCTTTCTGAGTTGCTCGTTTCGATAGCGCGAGTAATCCGCACCGCCGGGTGGAAGTGGGTGTGTGGCGACGATGGTAATGATTCCTTGCTCTGTGCTAATGTCGCCGACAATCGATGGGACGCCTGCTGATCCCCAAAAGATGATGTCGTCATTTGCTAGCTGGATTTTGCTGAACATACCTATTCCGAAGTTGTCATCTCGCGCTCGGACTTTTGTGTATGGATATATTGATAAAGCCGATTGAAGATTGTTAATCCATGTTGGAGTAATCTCTTCAAGGATGAGGATGTCAGGATCGTAGTCATGGATCATCTTTGCTACTAATTCAGGCTTACCGGTTCGTGAGTTTACATTAGCTAGTATTATTCTAACTGTACTGTCTGCCTCCTGCGGTGGCGTTGTGGGGCTTGGTATGAGGAAAGGGAGTAGGGTAACTAGGTTGATCAGCGCAAATGCGGCAAAGATAAGTGCGGTCTTGCGGTGTCGTGGTATGAGCAGTAAGAGGGCAATGACAGTAAGTCCTGCTAAATATTGAATACGGAAGTGGGAGAATATATCGAGAAACCACGACCATCGCCCGAGGAAACTAAAAAAAGTGCCGACGCAGGCAATTGCTCCGGCTGCAGTGATCAAGCCCCAAGGCCTAACGCACAAGCGCAAAAACTTATAAGGTCGTTGGTCATCGCTCATGCCGTATCCTATCATAACCCCATTGATTGTAAATCCCGCAGTAGACAGTAAGCAGTAGTCTGTGGTCCGTAGTCTGTAGTCGGAGTGCCGCGCGCCGAAGGCGTTCGCTCCTCTCCTAAGCCCACAAGCACACAGCCTATAATCAAGATCTGCTAAGATCCCGGGCATCTAGCGACGGGGGGAGCGGGTGGGCAACCCTCTTTATTCGTCTCCCTCACACCGCCCATTATCCAACCTTTGCTACCTTCTGTGGGTCTCTTCTCTTCGTCCTCTGCGCCTCGGCGCGATGCCTTCCCTTAGCCAATAATCTCCCCTCCGTATCATCTGCGGGCAACTCTCCGCTCCTCCCATATTCATCACGTATCATTCATCAATCATCATTTCCCTCCTCCCCCTAGGACACCATTTGTCCTGCCTTCTGTGGTTTAATAGGGCATTAAAGGAGTAATTGTCTGGGTATGGCGTTTTAATCTTTAACTGAACTCGTACTTGTGTGAAAATGCCGTTTAAACCGAAGGAGACCCGAAAATGGACATTGTTAGTATTTTAATAGGCCTCGTACTGGGCACAACAGGCGCATGGCTCTGGCTACGTGGCAAATCAGGCGAGGAAATAGCCGTTTTAAATGAAAAAGTCCGTGCGCTGCAGGCTGCAAGTGAACAGGACCGCGTTGCTACCGACGAAAAACTCGCGCTTCTGGAAAAAGCCAAGGAAACCCTCAGTAAAGAATTCGAGAATGTCGCCAACCGCATATTCGATGAGAAGAACACAAAAAGTAAAGCGAACCTCAATGACATTTTAAAACCATTCAAAGATCAACTCGGTGATTTTAAGGAGAAGGTGGATACGGTCTATGTCGAGGAAGGCAAACAGCGCCAGTCGCTCCTGACCGAAATTAAACATCTTAAAGAACTTAATAATCAGATCAGCAAAGAAGCAGTCGACCTCACAAAGGCGCTCAAGGGTGAAAGCAAGACAAGAGGCAACTGGGGCGAACTTGTCATCGACAAAGTTCTCGAAGCATCAGGCCTCAGTAAAGGCCGTGAATACGAGACGCAAATGTATCTCAAAGAAAAACATGGCGGCGCTCAGGGTCGCTATCCTGATTTCGTAGTCCATCTCCCCGAAGGCCGCGAGGTAGTGATCGATGCCAAGGTCGCATTAGTCGACTACGATGCCTATTGCACAGCCGAAGACGATGTTGATCGGGCAGAAGCGCTTAAACGGCATATCGATGCTGTACGTAAACATATGACAGATCTGAGCTCCAAGGATTATCAGGATCTGGACGGGATCAACGCTCTTGAACAGGTCATAATGTGTGTTCCCAACGAACCAGCCTACATCACCGCAGTGGCGGAGGATGCCACCCTGCACGATGACGCGATGAAGAAGGGCATTCTCATCGTAGGCCCCAATACGCTGGTATTGACTTTGAAAATTGTTGCGGCCATGTGGCGGACTGAAGATCAAAGCCGAAACGCACTCGAGATCGCTGACCGAGGACAGAAAATGTATGAAAAATTCGTTGGCTTTGTCGAAGACGTGCAGGCAATCGAAAAGGCCGTCAATTCGGCCGCAAAAGCTTGTGGTGATGCCAAGGGTAAGTTGTCGGTCGGCGCGGGGAACCTTGTGGGTCAGGCCCAGAAGCTTGTCGACCTCGGCGTCAAAGCAAAGAAAAAGCTGCCGCAGGATATAGTCGACAAATCGATTGCGGCAGAAGAGTAGAAGACGTGTCCGCCCGTTTCCCCCATCGCCCGCCTGCTCCTGACCATTCGGGAGGGCTGGCAGGCTAGATGTCAGGGATACAGCAGATGGGAATAGAGGGTTGGGACTAAGACATAATGTGAGTCAGTGGAGGCTATCTTAATCTGCGTAGATCTGAGTGAAGTTGTGGGCGAAAATCTTAAAATCATTGGTAAATAATGGCTGAAGTGAAGAGAGTGTTTCTGGGCTGGGATGCGCCCCTGGTTACTAAGGTTCGCGATTACCTGCTTGAGGGGATAAATGCAAGCAAGGGTTTCGCCCCTGACTTAGAGGGGACTCTTATTGTTGTGCCCACCAGGCAGGCGGGGCGTCGCCTTCGTGAGTCCCTCGCATTGTGGTGTAGTGAGCATGATACCGCTATGTTGTCCGCTGAAGTGGTTTCGCCAAATCATCTTTTCTCGGTTAGATCAGAACAGTCAGGCATAGCGGGGGATGTTCTCGCTCTCTCGGTCTGGGTTCAAGTCCTTACTCACGCGGACTTAGACGGATTATCCGCGCTTTTTCCTTCTGGTGCAGATGATCGAAATTTTCAATGGGCTCTTAATACGGGTGAGATTCTGCAACGGCTCAGAGACGAACTGTGCGATGGCGCAATGACTATCGGAAGCGTAGTTGCGCGGGATGCGTCTAAGCTTGAAGAGCTTGATCGCTGGCAGGATCTTGCGGCTTTAGAAAAGCTGTATATTGAGGAGATGGGCAAGCTTGGGATGAAGGATCTCTGTGTTGCAAAAATAGCGACGGCGAGGGAAAGCTCGCTTGATGAAGGGATAACGAAGGTCGTAGTTGCCGGAGTTCCAGATCCATCGCTTCTGGCTGTGGCCGCTCTTCGCAGGGTTGTTGCGTCAGGAGTCGATGTAGAGATACTAATCCATGCCACGCCTGAACTTGAAGAAGAGTTTGATGAGTGGGGACGGCCAAGGTCAGATTACTGGCAAGGAATAGACATCGATCTGCCCGATTGGAAGGATACGGTTTTCCTTGAGGCTAAGCCGTCAGACCAGGCAGTGAGGGTTATAAAGGAGATCAGTCGATTTGAGGAGGAGTATGAGCCTGGTCAGTTGGCCATAGGTGTGCCTGATACGGCTGTTATACCTTGTTTAGAAAAGGCTCTGGCTGCAGAAGGACTACCAGCCTTTGACCCTTCAGACAAACTGAGTTCCGAGCATCCGATAGGCCGGCTATCTGCTTGCATACTTGAGTTGCTGAGGGAATGCTCATCCACGGCTGTGGCGGATTTGCTTCGGCATCCTGATTATCTGTCGTATTTAAAAGACGTTCACAGCCTGAAAAGTCAAAAAGTCTTATCGCAGCTGGATGATTTTTATAACTGTTATTTACCGAACAATTTGAGAAGTATGCTTTCTAAGTACAAAGATAACCCTGCTGGATCTATCTCTCACAGGCATGACTTTACAGACTTGGGGAAGGCTTTGGAAGAGGTTAAGATGACTACTGAATTGTTCCTGAAGGGGAATTTCGAGGAATCTTGGAGGACGTTTTACCAGCGTATATACAGCAAGAGGATTCTTGAGCCCGGAGCATGGCGAGATACGGAATTTGAAAACGCCGCTCAGGCTGTGGATGACGCGCTCAGGGATTTTCGTGAGCTGGATGAAGCTGGCGCAGAATATGATATATTGCAGTCCGCATCATTTTTTGTGAAGCGTTTGAATTCCAGCCTTTACCATAGAGAACGACGGGATGAGAAGATAGATCTTGAAGGTTGGCTTGAACTGCCATGGAATGACAGGCCGTATCTTATTGTTACCGGCATGAATGATGATTGTGTTCCTGGCGGCAGTTTGAGCGATGTTTTTCTGCCTGACAGTCTTCGCCGGGCATTGGATCTTCGTGATGATGCATCTCGATTGGCTCGAGACGCTTATCTGATGCAAAGCATGATTAAGGCGAGAGCATCTTCAGGCGGGCGTACATGCTTTATAGTAGGGAAGGTTGCCATAGCCGGTGATCCGCTCAGGCCGTCGCGTCTGCTGTTTCGTTGTGCAGACTCGGAGTTGCCGATCCGAGTAGAAAAGTTGCTGGCTGAGACGGCTACGTCGTTAACTCGAGCCTACCCGCAAGTTGTTTTTCAGTTGCACCCTGGTAAGGCGGAACAGAAGTCTGATTCAAGGGGGGCGAAGTTCATATCAGTTACAAGCGTCAAGGATTACCTTGCCTGCCCAACTCGCTACTACATGAAGACGCTGCTCGGAATGGAGGCAATTGACTATTCTAAGACGAGCTTGGATGCCAGAGATTTCGGGAGTCTTGCGCATGATGTTCTTCAGAAAATGGGAGAGGATAAGAAGCTTTGGTCGATGCAAGACGCTGAAAAACTCGGAGGGATATTGGCTGAAGAGGCAGCGAAAAGCTTCTGTCGTATCTACGGAAAGCTTATGTCTCCATATGTGATTGTGTCGTTGGCGGCAGTCCAGGAACGCCTTAAGGCAGTTGCCAGGGAACAGGTGATTATTGCTTCTGAAGGCTGGGAGATAGTGGATGTTGAGACGGGTCATGGCGAGAATGGTGCCGAGCGGAATCGATGGAGACTTAAAAGAAGCGGATACACAATAAGCGGAATCATCGATCGTATCGATAAGCACAAGAAAACAGGCAAGATTCGTATTATCGATTACAAGACGTTTGATGACACAGAGAATAAGAAACATCCTGAGTCAGAGCATTTGGTAAAGAGATCGGATGCTGATCCAACGTACAACCTTTTAGACTTGCAAAAGCCCGATAGCAAGGGGGATGTCAAGCATAACGAGCGGAGGTGGCTGGATCTTCAGCTTCCTCTATATGCGATGATTTATGATCAGGAAACGAAGTATAATGAGAACGTGGAACTTGCTTACTTTGTCCTTCCTAAATCTGTCAGCCATACCGGTTTGAGGCTGTGGGGCAAGTTTGATCATCAGAGAATGGAATCGGCCGTTACTTGTCTTGATGGTGTTCTTGAGGCTCTGAATCATGAGGTCTTCTGGCCGCCAGCAGAGAAGGTCAAATATGATGATTTTGAAGATATGTTCCGGTTTGAGGATTCTGTGAGGGAAGTTTGAAGAAACTAACACATAAAGCGATATTAGCATCAGCTGGGTCGGGTAAGACCTTTCAGCTAGCGCATCGTTATATACGGCTTCTCTCGGAAAAGGATCAGGCCGGCGTGAATATTACGCCCGATCGCATCTGTGCAATGACATTTACCCGCAAAGCGGCAGGAGAGATATTTGACGAAATAGCAAAGTACCTTCGACGTGCTGCGACTGATACGGATGGTGCAGTGGCTGACACTAATGGGCATATTGGAATGAATCTCAGTAGAGAAGAATATCTAGCTCTACTTCGGCGCTTCATAGATGGGATGCACCGTTCCCGTATCGGAACTCTCGATAGCTTTATCGTTGGGATTGCGAAAGCATTTCCTGTTGAACTCGGAATGCCGATGAGTTTTCAGGTGATGGATACCGGCGGTGCTGCAGCAAAGGAGATGCGACGTCGAATACTGGATCATATCCTCAGTCAAACTGGCCCGAACGCTGTTTCAAGTACGTTTCTTGATGCTTTTAAGCAGGCCACTTACGGAATCGAAGAGAAGTCCATGGGAAAGGTTTTAGACGGCTTCCTTACGGATCTTGGATTTCAGTACAGATTGTGTCCTGATGGATCTAAGTGGGGCAACGATAAACTGATATGGGGCGATGGCTGTCCGTTTAAAATCTTAGATGTCGACGGTGCAAAGCTGGCTGGCGAAATTACAGAATGGGTTGCTGCACAGCCTCGCGCCAAAAAGACGGATCATACGTTTTACGATAAGCTCACTGAAACCGCGAATGCTCTTGCTGGTCATACATCGGCCAGTATCGCGAGTAAGCTACTGAAGGATACAGTGTTTAAACGGATGAGGGCATCCCTTGATGCGATGAGAGTTGGGGCGGTTCAAATAAAATACGGCACTGTCAAAACCCCCTATATAATTGATGATGATATCTCTGGTAAATTCGCTTGCCTTATTAATAACCTGCTTGCAGTCGAGTACCAACGCATGCTCAGCCGTACTGCCGGCCTGTATACTCTTCTGGAGACTTACGAGAATGAGTATCAGGATATCGCTAGGGCTACAGGAATATTCAGCTTTACGGATATACAATATCTACTTTCAGGAGCTGATGAGACGGCTCCCCATATCAGCCGTGAGCAGGGAGGAGATCGTCTCTATATAGATTACCGTATGGACTGCAGGCTCGATCACTGGCTGCTCGACGAGTTCCAGGACACGAGCGATTTGCAGTGGGGTGTATTCGAGAACCTTATAGAAGAAGTCATTCAGGCCGAAAGTGGTCGGAGCTTCTTTTATGTGGGCGATGTTAAGCAGGCTGTTTATGGTTGGCGTGGTGGGAATCACAAGCTTTTCAAACAGATATTGGACAAGTATAACGGTTCGCGTTCAGATGGTGACAAGCTTATTGAAGAGGAACCCATGCAGAAGACATGGCGTTGTTCGCAGGCGGTAATAGATACAGTCAACACCGTGTTTTCCAACTTGCCGGAAGAGTTGCCGCAATCAGCCGTGAAAGAATGGTGCGGAGTGTGGAGGGATCATGAAACCGCATCTGTGACTAAGGAACAGGGATACGTCAGTTTGCTTGATATTCCCTATGAAGGTTCTGACGGGAATAAGACGGGGAAGCGCAGTCAGCTTGTCGCCGATCTCTTGAACGAGATGCAGCCTGTGAAACGCAATTTAAAGGTAGGCATACTTGTCAGAGATAACAAGTATGGAAAGAAGCTTGTCAATCACTTGGCTAAGGAATGTCCAGATATGAATTTCGTGCATGAAGGCGAAGCAAGTATTACGGAGAATGAAGTGGCGGCATTACTGGTGAACATGGTTAAGGTCGCTGGCCACCCCGGCGATGATTATGCCTGGAAATATATACAGATGACACCGATGTTAGAAATTCTCGGGAACAAGGGTATCACGAGGGGCAATGTCTCGGTTCAGCTTTTGCAGGAAATTCAGGAGAAGGGCTATCAGGCCTTTATTCGCAATTGGGGCGGACGGCTCGCAGAGACGCTCGCCCGGCAGGGTGCTGGTTTTGGTTCTTACGGTATTGAGTGCCTGAAGCGTTTAGAGTCCGCTGCTGCTGAGTTTGATGCACTAGGAAAGCTGGAATGCGATGGGTTCTTGCGCTACATGGATAGCTATACAACTCGAGAACAACCTTCAAGTCAGTCAGTCAGGGTGATGACTATTCATCAGTCCAAAGGCCTCGAATTTGATGTGGTTATACTTCCAGAGCTACAGGATGGAAAGAGCGGCAACATGGCCAAAGAATCGCGGCCAAAGCTAATTTTAAAGGGCGAAAGAAATGATCCCGAATGGTTGCTCAAGATGCCCGCGCGAGAGCTGGCTGAGAACGATCCCTGTCTTGTTGCTCAGCTTGATGCCTCCAATGCGGAGCATTGTTTTTCGGCACTTTGTACGCTTTATGTTGCCATGACCAGAGCTCGGCATGGTCTCTACATGATAACATCCGCCTATAGTTACAAGAAGCCGCCAGAGAGTATCCATGCGTCTGTTCTCTTGAAGGAACAGCTTGCCGGAGAGAAAAATCCAGAGGTCGGTCCAAATGTCAAAATCAATGGAGCGGACCATGTCTGTCTCTACGAGACATCTAACGGGGCTGAATGGTACAAGGATGATTGGCCGATTGTTGGTAAAGAACCTGAGGTCGAGGAAATCACATCCTTACCTGATGATTACGCTGACAGGGAAGAAAACAGCAAAATCCTGAAGCATAAAGAGCCTTCAAAACAGGGTGCAATATCCCGCAGTGCCGGCAGCCTTTTTGAATCCAAGAGTGCCGACATCATGAACTTTGGATCAGCCATCCACGAGTTGTTCGAAATGGTTGAGTGGGCGGACGACGCAGATGTTGATAAGATTGTGAAGGACTGGGAACCGACCTCATCATATGATGCTGAAGTGACCAAAGATGTTATTATACAATTCCGCAACTGCATGAACTCCGATGCAATCCGCAATTGTCTTTCCAAGCCGGAACCACAAGACATTCCTCGACAGGACGACAGTCAAAAGCAAACCCAGAAGATCCCCTCCTCCGGAGGGGTGGATTTGCCGACGCATCAAGCGAGGCAAAGACGGGGTGGGTTCACCCTCTGGCTCGAAAAAAGTTTTGAAGTCGTCCTTGATAATGCATTTGTGTCCGGGGCCTTTGACAGGGTGACGATTATTCGCGACGAGCAGGGGACGCCAGTTTCCGCCACCATCTTCGATTACAAAAGTAGTATGGTAAATGCAGAGAGTGAGATAGACGAAAAAGTCAAAGGCTATATCCCCCAAATGCACACATACCGCGACGCACTTTCTGTAATCCTCAATCTGCCGCCAGACAAGATCACCCTGAATCTTCTCTTCACAAAACAACAAATTCTGAGGAAACTCTAAGGCAGCCTGCGGCTGCCGACTACGGGGAGAAGAGACGACCAAAGGAAGGACAGACGCTGGAGGGCAATCATTAAGGAGTGGATATGAGAATACTTAGCAAAGTTTTTATGAATGACCTGAAGACAGGCATGTTAAAAGGCCTTCTTGATGCTATGCGTCGGGATCAGGCTCTGGATTTTCAAATCCGCAATAATCAAGTGCATATATATTACAAGGGTGGCAGGATATTGGATCTTAAACCGAAGAGCAGTAAAGGCTACTATGCGAACTTTGATGAGAACTACTGTGCGCTCAAGAAGCACACAAAAGAAGATCTTGAGAAGAGAGTTCATTTGCAGAGACTCCCTAAATTGCCCCGTCATATTAATACCAGGGACGATGCAGATAAATGGGAAGCAGTCTTTGGCCAGCTGAAGAAGATAATGGATGTGTGGTTTGTGGATCATCCCAAGATAGAGCGGATGCATCAGCAGCTTGTCGTAGATCAGAACAATAAGTTGCCGAAATCCGACAAGACCGACTTCTTTATTATCGATATTGAATATACAAGTAAGCTCGATCGATTTGACATGATTGCAATGTCATGGCCGACAGACAGTCCTGAAGCCGACCCGAGATTATCATTCATAGAATTTAAAGTTGGTGATAACGCCCTTAGATCAGCTTCTATCAAGACCGGCGAGGACAAAACAAGAACGATACCTGGAATCGCAAAACACTTGGACGACTTTATTCGATTCATAACACCCGACAATTATTTACGGGTGAAAGATGAGATGTTTTTTCTCCTCAAACAGAAACTGGAATTAGACCTATTGAGTCATACTGAAAAGCTAGACAGGATCCGTGCATTGGATAAGTTTTCCGACGAAGCGCCCCGGTTCATTTTTCTATTAGCCAATCATAATCCCAAGAGCACGATACTTCTCGATGAGTTGCAGAACATCAGTGACCCCGAACGCTGCGAGTTGAAAATTGCACTGGTGAAATACAAGCAATACGGTTTGTTCCATAAATCCATGCTCAACCTTTCAGTCGCAAAAGAAGAAATATCCCGCCGCTTACAATCTGCAGGAAAAAACAAAGCCTGAAAAAGCCCACGTCCCCCAATCCGACCCCGCTCTGGAGTTGTGCTTTGAAGGGCGTCAGGCTCCTTTGTCATGATGAGCTTAAGGGGGTATTTTGCTTGTTCCTTCGCGAGCTCAGAATAAACTAACCTGCGCGGGAGGCTACTCTTTAAACGGAATAAGATGCATGCTGAAATTATCAAAGTATGTTCAGCCTGTGGTTTCGCTGGTAATCCATATATGAGGCAAAGGAGTATGAGTAAGATTATTATCTATTCCTGCCCAGAGAAGATTTGTCACAGACATTGGGTCAACATAGTTTTCGCTCATCTCGCCAAAGAGGAACCAAACATTATTCCTCGGATTGTGCTCTATGCGAAAAGACCCCTTTTGAGGCAGAGTTCCAAGCCCTTCCTCTACGTCAATTACGGTTGCAGGGAAAAACTTGATCTATGTTTGCACGTCAACATCATGCAATTACGAACCATGCCGCCGATTGCGAAACGATAGAGCATTGAAAGAACTTTACCAATAACTCTCTTCTCTTTTAAGGGGCGGGGACGTCCCTTGCAAGTCACTGGTGATGAATGATGAATAGGGGAAAGATTAAGATTGTGATGGTTGGGTGAGATTATGATGGAGGACTATAGCCTGCAGTCTGTTCAAGGGCGTCGTCCATTGAGGTGACGTTGTTTTCCCATGAGAAGCGTTCGACTGTTTTTATGCCACGGTTGGGGTTGTTGTTCCAGAGTGTTCCTTCGCTGGTTGCCACGCATAATTCTTCGAGTCGAGTGATAAGGTGTTGGGTAGTGTTATCGTAAAAGAAATCAGGATTCTCGTTTTTGTTGAGTAGTTCCGGGTAGGCCAGGGTGTCTGGTACAAGCGGGTAGGCACCAGAGGCGACGGCTTCGGCCATGCCGATGCCGAAGAATTCGTGTATGGCGGTTGAGACGGCTATGTCGCATTCCTGAAGAACGGAGAGATATTCATCGCGCGATTCCATGTATCCCCAGTGAACGATTCTATCTTGAAGGTGTTTCTTATTTGCATCGAACATTGGAAGTGTTTGCCTGCTGTTGCCTCCGCCAATAACGCTCAGCTTGAAGTCTATGCGTTTATCGGCTAAGGCGTTGATGGCGTCGAAGAACGCTTGAGGGTTTTTGTCCTGCTCCCATCTGGCGGCCCACAACACATGGGGCGTTCGCCCCTTGTGAATGGTTGATGATGAATGATGAGGGTCGAGGTTTTCGATGCATGGGTGGACGATGGTTGAGTTTTCGCGGATGGTGTCGATTACGTCGAGTGGTTGGTTGTCGGGCATACGCTTGAGGAATGTTTTCAGTTCCGTAAGGAATGAGTCTCGGTTATATGAAGAGTTGAACCATGATTGAGATGCTGCTAATGCTGTGGTCATATTTGTTATGGGGAAATGGTAATCCCATTCGCGTGCGTATTCGACGGGATAGGTGAGTTGGTTTTCGTGAAAATAGACGACAGTTGGCAGGTTTGCCACTTGAGGGCAGAGGCCCAGGAATTCCGCAAGGTTCAGCATATCGGAGCAGAATATCGCGTCCCAGCTTTCGCCATCTTCCATGGCGAGTCTGACCTGCTTGCTCAGAGTGACCGCGGAATGACGCATGCGCCATTTCCATTTGTTTGGCGCGTAGGTGCGCAGGGTCCAGTTATGGCGGCTTCGCTTGATCCAGCCGTCAAGGAAGGCTCTGTGGCTTCCGCCGTAATATGGCTCTAGTGCAAGAATGTTCATATGCTACGCGACGATATAAAGATAAATACCCCGGAGAGGACTCGAACCTCCTACCTCAAGATTAGGAATCTTGCGCTCTGTCCAGATGAGCTACCGGGGTATAATTAATACGGTCGGAGAATAGACAAGCTTCGATAATGTGTCAAGAATCAAGGATGACATCCTGTGCTCCTTGTCTACAGTCCTCTGTTCTTTGTTCTCACGATTCTATCGTCATAGCTTGGTTCTATAGTTTGGCCGGGTTTTACCACTAGAAATTCCTTTTCGTCCCAATCGCCATCCATGAGCTTGGATATCAGGCCGGTGTCTCCTTGCACCTTGGAATAGTTCCAGCCTTTTTCTTTTGCCCATTGTTCTGCCTCTTTCTCTGGGGGCTCAGAGTCTGGTGTAGATGTGTCGATATACGCAACATGGGTATAGTTCTTGAGGTGGTCATTGAGTGTTTCTGCGAGGTATTTGGCGTTTTCTTCGCCGTACTTCTCGACATATTTCTCGTAGGATGACATGCCCATCTGGCGTGTTGTGCTCTCTGGGTTATCCAGTGAGTCGCCGGCCTCCTCGATCCAGCCGGGAGACAGGTAGAACGTTCCTGGATGGCTGTTAAAATAGTCGTTGTATTTTGAGGTTGAGCCCATTAGGAGGGTGATGCAATCGTGGGCGCGCGGGATGATGATGGGAATGGTTGCATGGAGGTTTCTGATGCCGTTATTGCAAAGGCCGTAGGCGAGAAGTATTGCGTCGTATTTGGTTTGATCGACAGCATCCAGTTCTTCCTGGAGAGATGCCGACATCTTTTCTTCGCCGATATCGTGAAGTCCCTGTTCGATCAGCTTGAGATCAATGGTGTTGTTTGAGTTGGCAGCGCAGAGTTTGCATTCCCGTGTGAGAACGGCGCAGGCGATCAGCATATATCTGCGACTGTCCATTGTTGGTATTACTCGGAAGTGCCTGGTTTGTCCCACCAGGCTGGTTTGCCAATTGAGAGTTTGGAGATTGCCTTAAATGTCATCTGGTTTCCACGTGCTTTAACGCCCTTTACGGCCATTTCCTTTGGCTTGAACAGTTCCTTGTGCTTGCGCTGGCCTTTGGCAGGCTTGTATTTGACGTAGATCTCTTCTGGGTCATCGTCCTTAAACACCAGGACCTTGGCGCCTTCAGCAGCAAGTTTGTAATCCTTGTTCATTATCATTCCGCCAAAAGTAAAGCGTTTCATGTATGTGGATTCTTTGTGTGTGTAGATCGAGGTCATTACCTTGTCGCGATCAAAAACCGAGCAATACATCATTTTATCGACAAAAAGCTTGTCGGGTGGCGGCACCATTCTGTATGTGCCGTTGCCTGATACGATGATAAGCTTGTCGAGCGATGAGCAATGGAGCATGTGAGTGCCGTCGACATCGTGACCGATGTATCCGGTTTCCTTGTCGTATTTGATTTCCACCTCTTCAGCAGTGAGTTCCTTGACTTCTATATCTTCGATTGCAGACAGCTTTGTGTGGCGCGGATAGTTGGCGCCATATTTGCCGATTAGACCCTTTAGATAATCGATAGCGTATGTGTTGAGGTCGCTCAGGTGTTTTTCGACTTCCTTGATGTTGGTCAGGATATCGTCGATATCCCGTTTGTTCTTATTTATGTCGAACAAAGAAATGCGGCGGATTCGTACAGCAAGAAGCATTTCGATATCATCATCGGTTACGGCGCGTCTGAGCTTGTCTTTAAAAGGATCCAGGCCTGAGCGCACCGCTTTTTTGACGCCATCCGCAGTTTTGCATTTCTCTATTTTCTTATAGATACGGTTTTCGATGAAGATCTGGACCAGGGTCTTGTTGTGAAGTTCATTTAGAAGGTTCTTCCTTTTCAGTTCCAGTTCGCGCTTGAGAATGTCCATTACCTGGGCTGTGTTTTCTTGAATGACTTCATCTACGGTGAGTACGGCTGGCTTGCCGTTCTTGATGACGATCAGGCGTGTTGATATTGATACCTCGCAATTGGTAAACGCGTACAGTGCTTCCAGCGCCTTGCTTTTATCGGTTCCGGGTGTGAGAACGAGTTCGATTTCAACTTTTTCTGAAGTGTAGTCGTTGATGGTGCGGACGGGGACTTTTTTCTTTTTAACTGCATCTTCGATAGAGTTTGTGAGTGATTCGGTTGTTACGCCGTATGGGAGCTCCTTGACGATCAGGCGGCTGGTTTTCTTGTTTTCCTCTATATGCGCGCGCACCTTCACTTTTCCGTTACCCTTGTTGTACTCTGAGACGTCAATTGTTCCGCCCTGCAGGAAGTCCGGCATCAGGGTGAACTTTTTCTTTTGCAAGATAGAGATTTGGGCTTTGATAAGTTCTACGAAGTTGTGAGGTAGAATTTTTGTGGAGAGGCCGACAGCGATTCCGTCTGCACCTAGCATAAGGAGCAGGGGTAGTTTGCAGGGGAGGGTGACGGGCTCCTGGTTTCGGCCATCATAGCTGGGGACAAACTCGGTCAGGTCTTTGTTAAAAACTTCATTTCTGGCCATATCGGTCAGTCGACATTCTATATATCTTGCTGCGGCAGCTCTGTCGCCAGTGAAAATGTTACCAAAGTTACCCTGTCTTTCGATGAGGTATTCCTTGTTGGCAAGATTGACTAGGGCGTCGGCAATGGATGCGTCGCCATGAGGGTGGTATTGCATGGTGTGACCCACGATGTTTGCGACCTTGATAAACCTTCCGTCATCGCGGTCGTGCAGAGAATGGAGTATTCTGCGCTGAACAGGTTTGAGGCCGTCTTCTATGCTGGGGATTGCGCGGTCACATATAACGTATGACGCGTACTGGATGAAGTTGTAGTCCATCAGTTTCTTGAGGGGCCCGTGACCGTGCTGTGATCGGACGACGTCCTGTGATGGCTCAAGCTGTTGGGGCGGCAGCGCTCCGTTTGCTGCGTCCTCCAGAGGAAACTCTTGTTGTGGTGGTATGTCGGGCATTTATAAACTTCGATATTCGATATTCATTTTAAATTCGCTTTGTCTCTCTTTATGGTTCGTAGTCTTTTAGTAGTCAGCAACTAAGTTTTCCATGATATATTCGCGGCGTTCCGGGGTATTCTTCCCCATGTAAAAGCTAAGTACTTCAGGGATGGAATGTTCGTTTTGAACAACCACGGGAGTAAGTTTCATTTCCTTGCCTATAAAAGCCTTGAATTCGCTTGGAGATATTTCGCCAAGCCCTTTGAATCGTGTGATTTCCGGTTTGCCTTTAAGTTTTTTGAGTGCTGAGTCCCGTTCTTCCTCGCTGTAGCAGTAGATGGCCTCTTTCTTGTTGCGTACGCGGAAGAGCGGGGTCTCCAATATATGGACATGACCCTCGCGCACGATTTCATCGAAAAAGCGCAGGAAGAAGGTCAGCAGGAGATTACGTATATGGAGACCATCGACATCGGCATCTGTCGCGAGGATGACTTTTTCGTAGCGCAGGTTTGCGACGGCCTCTTCGATGTTGAGAGCCCGCATTAAGTTATATATCTCTACATTCTTATAAATTGCATCTCGCTTCAGGTCGCAGAGGTTGACGGGTTTACCCTTGAGGGTGAAGATGGCCTGAGTGGCAACGTCGCGACAGCTTACTATGGAGCCGGCGGCTGATTGCCCTTCTGTGATGAAGACCATTGTGCCGTGACCCTTGCCCTTGATTTGGTCGTAATGTTTCTTGCAGTCCTTGAGTTGGGGGATGCGGATTGATACTGCTTTTGATCGTTCGCGAGCAAGTTTCTTTACTGAGAGGAGTTCTTTTCTCAGTTTTCTTGTGTCCTCGATTTTGGTGATAAGTTTCTGCGCATCCTTCTTGTTGCGATGGAGAAGGTCGGATACAACGTCTTTCACTCTGTTTACAAGCTCGGCGCGTATTTCGGTATTGCCAAGTTTGTTTTTTGTCTGGGACTCGAAAACAGGTTCTTTGAGGCGTATAGCTATGGCACCAAGGATACCTTCTCTGACGTCGTCGCCATCAAACTTGCTTTTAGCGTATTCGTTAATACCCTTGAGCAGTCCTTCTCTAAAAGCGCTGAGGTGAGTGCCGCCGTCGGCGGTGAACTGGCCGTTAACGAAAGAGTAGTACTCTTCGTTGAATCGATTTGTATGTGTGAAAGAAAGTTCCAGTGTTTTCTCTCTGTAATGGAATGGATCGTACATTTTCTCAAAATGGCTTTCCTCGTCGATGAGGTCGTGAAGGCCTCCGTTTGAGACATGGGATTCGCCGTTGTAGACGATTTTCAGGCCGGCGTTGAGGTATGCGTAAAAACGTATTCTTTTCCAGATATGTTCATCGACAAAGGCGAAGTCATCGAAGATGATCGGGTCAGGGGTAAATCTCACGAATGTGCCGTTGCGTTCTTTGGGTGCTTTGCCCTTTTTCTGTTTTTTAAGTTTGCCGCGTTGGAAGTCTGCTTCTACAAATTTGCCGTCGCGAAAGCTTTTTACTTTAAAGTCTGAGGAGAGGGCGTTGACGGCTTTTGTTCCTACTCCGTTGAGGCCTACGCTGAACTGGAAGACGTCATCGTTATATTTTGCGCCGGTATTGATTTTGGATACGCATTCGATAACTTTGCCGAGCGGGATACCGCGTCCGTAGTCGCGTACTGAGACGGTGTTGTCTTTGACTTTGATGTCGACCTTTTTGCCGTTGCCCATTATGAATTCATCGATGGCGTTGTCGACGATTTCCTTGATGAGGACGTATATGCCATCTTCGTACTGGGAGCCATCGCCGGTTCGTCCGATATACATACCGGTTCGCTTGCGGATATGCTCGAGTGACGAGAGAGTTTTGATCTTACTTTCGTCGTATACTGCTGTTTTCTTTTCCTTGCTCATTGAGTATTTCCCTTAGGTGCCAGTTTGCGCGCCTTTTTATCATGGGCGGGGAGAATGTTCAAGTCTAATAGGAAAAATGCGCAATAAATGATGAGAGAGGAGAATATGACATATGGGACGAATGGGACTGATAGGACCTATGTCTTTAGTACCCATTCAACATTAGTCATTACTCATCATTTCCCAATTGCCAATTGCCTCAACACTATGTCATAGTTTTGCCATGAGTGATATTGGGGGACAGATTGCGGATATAAGGCGTGAGTTGGGTGATAAACTTCTTATTTTGGGGCATCATTATCAGCGGTCGTCTGTGCTTGGGCATTGTGATGAGAAGGGGGATTCTCTTGCGCTTGCAAGGTTGGCGGGATTGAATAAGACTGCTGAAAAAATTGTTTTTTGCGGTGTAAAGTTTATGGCTGAATCGGCGGATGTGCTTTCGGGGTCTAATCAGACGGTTTTCATTCCTGATCCGATGGCTGGCTGTCCTATGGCTCAGATGGCTGATGCTGAGTCGATGAGTAGAGCGAGGGAGTTTCTGCAGGCTGGCGGTGACCATGCCTATGGCTTGGCAGGCGATTGGCTTCCTGTTGTATATGTTAACAGCACAGCGGAAATTAAGGCGGCATGCGGTGAATGGGGTGGAAGCACTTGTACTTCCAGTAATTCGGCTAAGGTTTTTGAATGGGTATTTGGGCAGGGTAAGAAGGTGTTCTTTCTGCCGGATGAGCATTTGGGCTGGAATACGGGCGCGGATCTTGGTGTGCCGGATGATGAGATTCGTCTGTATGATCCGCGGTTTGAGAATGGCGGGCTTGATGCTGATGATCTCGCGGTTGCCAGGATAATTGTGTGGAAAGGGTTTTGCCTGGTTCATCAGCGGTTTGTTGTTGAGCATGTTGAGCATGTCAGGCATGAGCGGCCTGAGGCCAAGATAATTGTTCATCCTGAATCTCCGAAGGAGGTTGTTCGGATTTGTGATGCGCATGGTTCAACGGCACAGATTATTGAGTATGTTGAAGCTGTTGCTGATGGTTCGACGATAGTGATAGGGACAGAGGTGAATCTTGTTGAGCGGTTGGCGGAAGAGCATAAGGGCAGGGTGGAGATATTGGCGTTGTCACCTTCGGTATGCGCAAACATGGCTAAGATTAATGAAAATAATCTCCTTGATGTTTTGAAGACTTTTCCTGCTGAGAGTGAAGTGCATGTTGATGTAGCCGTTGCGGAGAATTCGAGGCTGGCGTTGGAGCGAATGTTAGCTGCTACGTAGCAGGGATCAGGCAATAGACAGTAGGCAATAGTGAAATGTAATAACCCGCAGTCCACAGTCCACGGTCCACAGTCCATGTTCCAATTAGAATCATCTTTTGAGCCGACTGGGGATCAGCCGCGTGCTATTGAGGTGCTTGTGGCTGGTATTGATGACGGGTTGCGTTTTCAGACGCTTGAGGGTGTTACGGGGTCAGGCAAGACGTTCACTATGGCTAATGTTATTGCTCGAGTTGGAAAGCCGACTGTAGTTATTTCTCATAACAAGACCCTTGCGGCTCAGTTATATAGTGAGTTCAAAGCTTTCTTTCCGAACAATGCGGTTGAGTATTTCGTGAGTTACTATGACTACTATCAGCCGGAAGCATATATACCGCAGACTGACACGTTTATTGAAAAAGATGCTTCAATCAACAAGGAGATAGAGCGACTGAGACTGTCGGCAACGAATTCTTTGCTTACGCGCGAGGATGTTATAATTGTGGCATCCGTCTCCTGCATTTACGGGTTGGGGAGTCCGAAGGATTATATCGAGATGTGTGTTACGCTGGAGCGGGGTGAGAATGTTGAGAGGGATGATATTCTTAAGTCGTTGGTGGATATCCAATATACGCGTAATGATTACGAGCCGGATCCGGGCACGTTTCGGGTTCGTGGAGATACAGTTGATATTTTTCCTTCTTATTCGAAGAAGGGTGTGAGGTTGAATTTCTTTGGGGATGAGTTGGAGCGTATACGTCAGATTGACTGTTTGTCAGGTAGCACTGAAATGGAGCTTGAGAAAGCGATAATTTCTCCTGCCAAGCACTTTGTCATGCCGAAGGAGAAGATGGAGCCGGCTATTGTTGGTATATTGGCTGAACTTGAGGATAGGCTTGCCTGGTTTGAGCGAAATGGTCTTCTTGTGGAGGCGCAGAGGATTAAGAGCCGGACGATGTACGACATCGAGATGATACGTGAGATTGGTTACTGTTCGGGGATAGAGAACTACTCGCGTCATCTGAGCGGTAGAGCGCAGGGGGAAGCGCCTGCGACGCTTCTTCATTATATCGATGGTGATTTCCTGACTATCATTGATGAGTCTCATGTGACGGCACCGCAGTTGCGGGGGATGTACAATGGTGACCAGGCGCGGAAGCAGGTGTTGGTCGATCATGGATTTCGGTTGCCGTCGGCGAAAGACAACAGGCCTCTGAACTTTGATGAGGTTTTCGATACTATTGGGCAGGTTGTGTTCACGACTGCCACACCTGGTCCGTATGAGCTGCAGGTTACTGATAAGACTGTGAAGCAGGTGATACGTCCTACGGGGCTTGTTGATCCTCCTGTATCGGTTCGACCGCTTGACGGGCAGATAGATGATTTAATGGAGGAAGTACGGGCTCATGCTGAACGTGGAGAGCGGGTGTTGGCGACGACATTGACTAAGCGCACGGCGGAGGATTTGTCGGAATATCTACGCAATTCCGGTTTGCGTGTGGAGTATTTGCATTCAGAGATCAAGACAATAGAGCGTGTTGATATATTGTTGAGGTTGAGGAAGGCGGAGTTTGATTGCCTGATAGGGATCAACTTGTTGAGAGAAGGGTTGGATCTTCCTGAGGTGGCATTGGTCGCGATTCTGGATGCTGACAAGGAAGGGTTTCTTCGGTCTGACAAGGCTCTTATACAGACTGCGGGCCGAACGGCAAGGCATGTGAACGGGAAAGTAATACTTTACGCGGATCAGATTACCGGCTCGATGCAGAGGATGATGGATATTACGAGTGAGCGGCGTGAAGAGCAGATGAAGTATAATGAAGATCATGATATTACACCTAAGAGCGTTGTGAGGGAGATAGGTGAATCGATATCTGCGACATATGATTTTGAAGAGATTGAGCGTGCTGTGGTAAAAGAGTCTGGCGAAGAATATGATGTTCATCTGGCAATTCAGGAAGTCGAGCGGGAGATGCTTAAGGCGGCAGAAGCGCTTGAGTTTGAACGCGCAGCACGATTGAGGGATGAGTTGGTGGAGCTGAGGGAAGTCGTGCGGGAGCGGTAGCACCCTTCCAGGCGATTAACCGGAAAATTTTATTGCAATACTGGATGTTATGCCATAGTATCCCGAACTTGTTGTGTGCCTGTAGCTCAATTGGATAGAGTATCTGGCTACGGACCAGAAGGTTGGGAGTTCGACCCTCTCCAGGCACGCCACTAAATGCATTTCTTTTTGAAAATTATTTATTTATAACTTGCAATCTGTTGGATTAATGTTAATTTCTCCAACTTCTGGATGCGGGGTGGAGCAGTCCGGCAGCTCGTCAGGCTCATAACCTGAAGGTCTTGGGTTCAAATCCCAACCCCGCTACCATTTATAGACTACAGACTACTGTTGATCAGTGGTCTTTTTTTATGTTTGGGATAGGGGTGGTTTTTGAATCGAATTTAATTCTGTTAATCTTGTTCATCCTGTCTAATATATAACCATGAACCATAAACCATTGAACCATGAACCTTCTCCCTTGCGTATTGCTGTAGCGTGTGGCGGGACCGGGGGGCATATATTCCCCGGGTTGGCTACGGCGCAGGTTCTTAAAGAACGAGGGCATGAGGTCGAGCTTTGGTTGTCAGGCCGTGATGTTGAAGAGGTTTCGGTATCCGATTGGGATGGCAGGCTTATATCCGTAAAGGCTTGTGGGTTTCCAACGGGGTTGTCTTTTAAGTGCATTCCTATTGCGTGGAAGCTATGGCAATATTGTTGTAATTGTCGTTGGATGATGAAGCGGAATAAGCCGGATGTGGTTTTGGCTATGGGCAGTTATACGTCTGTAGGCCCGGTTATGGCTGCACGCACGCTGGGTGTTCCTGTGATATTGCATGAAGCGAATATTGTCCCAGGAAGAGCGATAAGGTTTTTGAGCCGTTTTGCCACGACTGTTGCCCTGACATTTTCTGACACTGCAGAGTATCTTCCGTCGTGCAAGGTTGAGATGACTGGGTTTCCTGTACGGAAGGCAATTGGTCAAGGCGACGCAGAAAAAGGTGATGATGTCTTTACGATTTTGATAATGGGCGGGAGTCAGGGTGCTCACAGGCTTAATGAGATTGCTGTTGAGGCTATTGGTTTGATGAAGGAGAAGGATGTTCAGTTTAAGGTGATTCATTTATCGGGCCGGGCTGATGAGGGGATGGTTCGGGATGCTTACAAGAAGGCTGGGGTATCGGCAGAGACGCATGCTTTTCTTGAAAACATCAGTGAAGCGTATGCTGTTGCGGATTTGGCTGTCTGTCGGTCCGGCGCGGCAAGTTGTTCTGAGCTGGCTATAGCTGGTGTGCCGGCTTTGTTTGTGCCTTTTCCTACGGCTATGCATAATCATCAGCTTGCGAATGCAAGGTCATACGAAAAGTCCGGCGCGGCAAATACAATCGAAGAGAAGGATCTGACGGCTGAGAAGCTGGCGGATTATCTGGAAGATTGCTGCCGAGACTCTGAAAAGCTTTCAGGCATGAAGAAGGCTATGCTTGAGCTCGCTAATCCTGGTGCTGTAAAGAAGCTCGCTGATTTCGTTGAGAAGATCGCACGCAAGTGAAAAACCCACCCCGCCTGACGGCACCCCTCCAAGGAGGGGAGGATTACAGGATATGGTAGAGGCTACGGTTTTACAGTGTAATTGAGATTACGCTTGCTGTGCCCTTTGGTGTGATGCTGCAGTTTTTGAGCGCTGCGGGCAGGAGGCATGACGTTCCCGGGCCGGCTTCCTCTGTTGTACCGTTTCCTGAGATTTCAACTGTGCCCTTTGTCACAAAGATGACTTGGAAAGATGAGGGGTCGTTTTTCAGTGTTTCCGTAGAAGTCATGTCGCAGCGGGTTAGGTGGAAGTATGGCGATTTAATGAGTTTAAACCACGAATTGCTGCCTTTGGACTTCATTGGTTTGGGTTTTGACGGGGTGGGGGCTGTATCGTCCCAGTTGATAACGTTGAATGCCTGTTCGATATGTAATTCGCGTGGGTTGCCGTCGTGTCCTATGCGGCCCCAATCGTATACGCGGTAAGTGGTATTTGAATTCTGTTGGACTTCGAGTAGAAGGCAGCCTTCGGCAATGGCGTGAACGCGGCCACCTGGGATATATATTGCCTCGCCCTCTACGGCGGGGACTTCGCATAGCATTTTCTCCAGCTCTTCGGCTTCGAGTGCTTCTTTAAAAGTCTCGGCGTTTGTTCCTGGCTTGAGGCCTGCGAAAACTGAAGAATCTCCATCGCCTGTAAGCGTGAGCCAGCATTCGGTTTTGGCTTCACCGCCAAATTGAGTTGCTGTGTTGTCGTCAGGGTGTACCTGGACGCTGAGTCTTTGTTTTGCATCGATGATTTTGATCAGGAGCGGGAATTCAGAGCCTTTGCAGGCTGTACCGAGGAGGTCTTCGCCGAGCATTTGCACGACATCATGGAGGCTTTTGTTGGTCAGAGGGCCGTTTCTGACGAGGCTCATGCCTTCAGGGCGTTCGGAGACTTCCCATGATTCGGCGCATATTTTCTGATCCGTTTCACGGTTATATAGTTCGGGAATTCGGTGCCCGCCCCAGATATAGTCTTTGTATACGGGTTTGAAAAGTAATGGATATAGATTTGTCGTATTCATGGGAGGAGTATAGGGTGAGAAGGGAGGAATGTCGAATGTAGAATGATGAAAGATGAGAGAAATGATGAATGATAAGTGAAAGTGGGAATTATAGGATCTGGGAAGTGTTGCCCGCCGCTCCCCCCGTCGCTTTTCGAGCTGTGGCGGTCCAGAGGAAAACGAAAGGGAGGCGAGAATGATAAGTGAAAGAGGTGCGCGTCTGTGGCGCGGAATATCGAATGTCGAATACTGAATATCGAATATCGAAGGGGCGAGGGGGTTGTAGGTAAAAAAACATTGAATAGTTGTTGGGCTGTGGTAGGTTGTGGATATGAAGCTGATTATGAATATGTTGTTTGGGGTCATGTTGTTGGGTTTATGTTCATGTACAACGACAAGAGGCATGAAGAGTTCGGAGGTGCAAGATCTTAAGGCGGAAGTGTATCAGTTGAGCAACCGAGTTGTTTCGCTGGAAGAATCCAATCAAAACCTGCATTCTCAGATGGAAGCGCTTCGTGTTTCAAATGCTAAAAACCAGCTAGCAATGCAGGATGCGTTTGCCCGAGCCAAGCAGGATCTTGATAATGCTATGTCCTCGCAGGGTGCGCTGAAGAACAGTATCATTTCTGAGATCAGCGGCAAGATGGCTAAGGTCGTCAGTGAGCAATCCAGGACGGCATCGGGTGGAGATGTTGGTCGATATCACACGGTCGCGAAAGGCGACACGCTGTCGGCTATAGCTTCGGCTTACAATAGTAATGTTCAGGTTATTGTTAAGGCCAACAATTTGAAGAGTGCTAATGCCATCAGGATTGGCCAGAAGATTTTTATTCCGGAATAGGTAGCAGGCAAATCACACGCTTTTCTTTCCCCATTGGAACAAAGGATATCATTGCGCTTAGAGTTGGTGTTGCTGGGTCTGGCTTTGCCTCAGATGGTTGTTGCGGCGTGGTTGTCATACTGTTGTTGAATGGTGCCGAAGGGGCTCTGACGACATGAGGGGTGGGGCGGCGCGCATTTTGTCTATCTCGTTCATGATTGCCGCAATTTTGTATGTCACATCAGGAAGATCCCGATTAATCGAACCCAGTTGTGTTTTGAGAGTTTTGTTTTCGCTTTGCAGGCTTGTGATCAGGTCTTTTATTTGAGTCAGGTTGCTACTGTAGGTGTCGACTTTTGTTTCGATCTTTGATGTTGTGTTCTGGAGGGCTACGCGTTCGCGTTCAATCATTTCGTTCAGCTTGGTGATTGTTGATGCGGTATTTGCGCTACTGGCGTTGGAGTTCTGTTCGAGGCTGGCTATGGCGTTCTGGATGTTGTTGACCTCATTTCGCATTGGGTCGATCAGGAAGAATGCGCCGGCAAGTGCCCCCGCGATTAAGAGTAATATAATGACTGTGAAGAAAACGGACAAACCGACCATGCGTCTTCTCATTCTGCGTTGTTCTGAGTCGAGGAATTCCTGGAAAGCTTCGAGGACGGGTAGTGATTCAGGTGATTTCTGTAATTGCGTCTCATTTTGTATGCGTTTAGCGAGGGAGCTTGTCTGGGATGGAGACTCCTTTATACGGCGGCGGGGACGATTGGCTGGTCTTGTTTTTTTGCCTGCAATGGGTTTACTCTTCTTGACCTGAGTTTCCGCTTCTTCAATAGTTAGTTTGTCGACGGTGATAGGTGTTGCGACTGGTGCAGGTGTTGGTATTGGGTCTGGTTTACTGATGATTATTTCGGGGTTTTCTTTTTTTTCAGGTGTTTTGATGACGGGAGCTGGTTTTGGGATGTCTTTAACTGCATGCACTTTTATTCCTGATTTAAGCTGTTGCAGTTTGGTGTCTGGTGTTGCGATAGGGGTAGGTTTCAGTTCGACAGCTGCAGGTGTAACTGTTGGTTCAGACGCAGTGGTGGCAGGGGTCTCTTCACCAGACAGTTTTACGTGATATTTGAGTATTTTAGGCGGAATCTTCATCGGAGTGATACGCTACTTGAGTTTCATCCAGGGCTTTGGGCGAAATGATGCCTTGGGCGGAATGTTATCCTGGGCGGCATTAGCGTCGGAGTTTGCATTAGAAGACGTGTCACGTGACTCCTGCCATTCCTGAAGTTCGCGTTCGGCTTCTGCCTCCAGATCCGCTAAAGGAATGGGGTTTTCCTCCTCGACTCTGTCCTGTTCAAGCATCATTCGTTTTTTTGCGGCTTTTTCGTGGATGCCTACTTTACGTCCTGCGGAAGCATTGGCGTGAGCCACTCTGGATTGTTCGGACTGCAGGCGTTTTTTGACTTGTTGGAATTCCCTTTGTGTTGTTTCGAGCTTTGTAGATGCATTTCTCCAGTCGCGCTGGGTCTGCTCGACACGGTTGGAGAGTATCTGTTCTTTTTGTTTCCAGCGTATACCTTCGTCGTCATGCAGTTTTTTCTGTTTGGCAAGCAGTTGATCTTTCTGACGTATCTGACCGGCTGCATCCTGCAGGGCCTTCTTTTGTTGAAGTATCTGTAGTTCCTTGTTTCTACGCTGTTCGCGTTCTTCATCGTAGAACTTTTTTTGTTGTTCAAGGCGAACGGCTGTGGCTTCGCGTTCCTGGTGAAGCTGGTCGATTTGCTGTTGCGTTACCTCGATCTTGAGGCGGTGACGTTCCTGCTCGTCTTCGTAAAGTATTTTCTGTTGTTCGAGATCCTGGGCGTTCTGTTCCAATTCGTTGCTGAGAGTCATTTGTTCCTGCTGCATTTGTTCGACCTGCATTTGGAACTCGTCTTCTCTCTGCTGATTGCGTGTTTGCTCGTTATCTATTAAAATCTTCTGTTGTTCGAGCTCCTGTGCGGCCTCCTCGAACTGCATTATTATGGATCTTGCCTCGTTCTGCAGCTGGTCAATGTGTTCTGTTTGCTCATTAATCTCGGCTTGCTGCTGCTGTTGCATATTTAAGGCTGCATCATGGTCCTGCTTGAGTTCTTCTTTGAGCTGTTGTCTCTTGTCGGCTTCGTCTTTGACTTGTTTCTCGGCGTATGTCAGGCGATCTTCGAGGTTCTGTTTTTCTTGTATCTCAGTTTCCAAGGTCTTTTGAAGTTCGGCCATTTGCTCGGTTTTTTCTGTGTCGCGCTGTTCACGTTCCTGAAGTTGGTGATTGATCTGGCTGACCAGGCCTTCTTTCTGGCGGCGAAGTTTCTGCTCGTCGAGCATGCTGTTCTTGAGGCGCTCAATTTCCTTGTCGCGCTGAACTATGCGTGCGCTATCTGAATCGGACTGTTTCTTTACCTGATCAAGTTCAAGAGTCTTGTTGCGGTATTTCTCATTAGCCTCGCTGACTAATTCCTGGTTTTCTGCTTCTTTGCTTTCGATATCGCGCGAAATAGTATCGTAGAGCTTTCTGAGCTCAATCAGCTCCTGGTCTCTTTGTTTTGAGATGTTGGTTATGTTGCTAAGTTGAGCCTTCTCCTGGTCTAGTTCACTGATCAATGTCTCGTTCTGCTCTCTAAGTTTCAGTATTTCTGCGGTTGATTGCTCTGACTTCACCTGAAGTTGCTGAGCGAGGGCCTCAGTTTTTTCTTTCTGCAGTTGAACATCTTTGGTGGCACGCTGGAATGTGGAGTTGGATGTCTCTACCTTCTGGTTTAACTGATCTATGCGATGAGTGAGGTGTTGTTCCTTTTCCCGGCTACGTTTTTCGAGGTCGACATTCAGTGTTTTTTCGCTGGTAATTGCCGCCTTGGTCGTATCAAGCTCTTCGATTGCCTCGTTGTGTTCCTTTTGAAGGTGCTCTATATGGGCTGTGAGCACTATTTCCTTTTCCTGAATACTGTCTTCTGCAGATTTATAAAGGCCGCTCAGGCTGGCTATTTCTTCGCGTGCTTTTTCGAGACTTTCGTCTGTGGTATCCTTGTCTTTAATTGTTTCTTCTATCTGCTGATTGAGGTATTTTTTATCCGTCCTCAATCTTTCCAGTTCGTCTGCAAGTGTGTTCTCCGTCTGTTTTGAATCCCACTCTATCTGGTCTAGTTTGCTTGTGGCTGTTGAGTAAAGTGACTGAAGTTCATCGATACGGGCGTTGAGTTCCTGCTCGCGGGTGCGAGTTTCCTCTATCGACTGCTCGTAGATCGTGACGTGCTGATTGAGTTCCTGTTCTTTTTGTTTGGCATCGCCTGAGGCGTCGTCGTGCAATTTTGTTACTTCTTCAAGTTGAAGTTGTGTGCCGCCGAGTTTCTTTGCGAGGTCTCTGCATTCATCCTGAACCTGATCAAGGCGGTGAGTTAATTCACTGTCGGATTTGTGGCTTCTGGCTTTCAGTTCATCGACAAGCGCTCTCTCTTTTTTGAGCTCTTCTTCAAGCAAGGTAAGCCTGGAAAGGTAAGATTCTTTTTCGCTCTCAATCTGCCCGAGTTGCCCTTTAAGTTCACGTTCCTTGTTTGCGTCTTGCTGCTGGAATGTGACACGTTCTTTTTTCGCCTGCACCAGTTCACGTTCCAGCTCTGCTACGCGTGACATGGCGGCTTCGCGTTCTTCGAAAATCTTTTTCTGTTCTTCCATGTCCGCGCCTGCGAGGCCATGGAGGTGGTCTATGCGGTCTTTGCTTTTTTTCTCCTTCTTGAGGTAGGCGGAGCGGACGGTCTCGAAGAAATCGCGTTCGTTGCTGAGTTCCTCTTCGATCCTTTTGGATTCCTCGATAAGGAGGACGCTAAAATGTTCGAGCTGTTTTTTGAGCTGTTTTTCGGCTTCTTCGTTTTGTTTATGAAGTTCTTCTGCGCGGCTTTTTTCAGCATCAAGTTCTGTCTGGGTTTTACTGAGTGCAGTGGCGGTTTTCTTTTCCTGCTTTTCGAGCTGTTGAATCTGGTCGTTGAGTTGCTTTTGAAGATCCTGCCGCTCTTGACTCGCCACTTCGGCTGTTTTCTTTGCTGAAAGGAGCTCTTTTTCTGTATTGGAGAGGGATTGCGCTTTCGTCGTCGCATCATTTTGAAGAACGGTAATCTGGGACGTGAGTTCTTCTTCCTTCTTTGTTACCTGATCCTTGGTGTCGCTATGCTTGGCTTTTTCGTCCGCAAGTTCTTTCTTCGCTTGTGCGACTTTTTGTTCTGCAGTCTGAGAGTCGGCTTTTCGTGTGTTCAGCTCTGTCTTGAGTGTTTTTTCACGTTCTTGCGCAGATGATTGTTGTTTGTTGAGTTCCTCAGTCTGCTTTTTGAGTTCAGCTTCAGCGTTTTTCAGTTTGTCACTGTTGATGGTGGAGTTTTTCGAAAGGTCTTCGATTTTAGTTTGGAGGGCCAATTCCTTGATTTTACTCTCTTCTGCAAGCTTCTTAAGTTCATCAGCCTTTACGCGGAGTTCTTCTTCCGCTTTCTTCAGTTTTTCGGTCATGACTTTGGTTTCTTCGGAAATTCTGGAAGATGTGGTCTCAAGCTTTTTGACGCTATCAGCTTTCTGTTTCTGAACGTTCTGAAGTTCTTCGGCTTTTTTCTTTAGTTCTTCCTCGGCGTTCTTTAACTTATCGGACATGACTTTGGTCTCGTCGGAAGTTTTTGAAGATGTGGTCTCAAGCTTTTTGACGCTATCAGCTTTCTGTTTCTGAACGTTCTGAAGTTCTTCGGCTTTTTTCTTTAGTTCTTCCTCGGCGTTCTTCAGCTTGTCTTCAAGAGCCTTAGTCTCTTCGTCCTTTTGTCCTGAAGATTTGAGTTCAGTGCTGAGCTTTGCCACTTGCCGGTTGAGCTCTTGTATCTTTTTCTGGGCTGCGTCATTGTCGACTTCGGGACTCGCTTTTTTGCCGGCCATCCAATCTTGAACTAATGTTGGTTTGTCGTCAACTGGTGTTGGTTTCTTAAGATGTGTTGCGCGTGCAGCATCGGCATTGCTTGCAACGGGTTTGGATGCGGTCGGTTTTGCGGAAGCTGTTGCATCCGGTTTGGTTGCTGTTGGTTTTGCGGAAGGTGTTGGCTTCGGGGAGGGTGAGGTTTTTGTGCTTAGAGTTTCGGCTATTGGTTTTGCAACAGGCTTTGCTGATGCGACGGGCTTGCTTGTTGAGGGGGGAGAGATTTCCGCTTTCTTATCCTTTACAGTGCATTTTTCCTTCGTGGCGCGGTTGGTAATGGATGTGTTCTCGTTGATGGTCTTGTCTTCGATAAGATCGGCCAGTGCTTTTATATTGAGAGGGCCGTACTGTGATTTGTTAGAAAGTTCGACGGTCCAGAGCATTCCGAGTTCGGGAATGCTTTCGGCGGGGATCCAGGAAATCTTATCTTCGGAAAGTTGATTTCCGGGTGCAATTCTTCCCTGTTCCGCCCATTTGACCATTGAGGTGGTTGGTGCAGGACCAAATACAGAGCCGTCATCAATTTTGAGAAACCAATTTTTCATAATAAGCCTAGTGATACTGCCGTAAGAAGGGGGTGTCTGTCAAGAGCTGTTTCTTTGCCATTTTTTCTTTACTGGTGCATTTTTGTACGGGCTGGGGTTGATGTCCACATAAACGCCTTTTTCCCCCACTTCGTGCTCCAGTTTTCTGATTAGTTCTTCGTCAGGGAGAACAGCAAAGGATCTGTCTGTATCTATAAA
>JAUUYL010000049.1 GCA_030590485.1 Lentisphaerota bacterium
ACAGTTTAGCGGAAGGTCCAAAAGAGGACATTTCTAAATGGTTAAGAATGGGGACATTTCTAAATTGGTTTGACAGGTTAAACAATGCTGACATACGGAGCTCAAGAAGGCGGAATAGATATATTGCGCAACTCTGTGATTTTGCCCTCGGTATTATTGTCGCGGATTTATTGCAAAAATTAGCTTTTGGCGAGTCGGCTGCACGGATATGCGTATGCATTTTCATGGCCTGCAGTTAGCATGCAATACACTTGTGGTACTTTTCCGTGTGAGACTGTTTAAACAGATGTGAACAGTTGCGGACAGATAGAGAAACCGCTGTTCGCGCATTAATCAATGATACCAGCGTATAAACGCTAGTTTATATGGTGCCGAGGGAGGGACTCGAACCCTCACACCCCTAAAGATATAAGATTTTAAGTCTCATGCGTCTGCCAATTCCGCCACCCCGGCACCTGAATCAAATTTTCATTTTGGCATCAAAACTGGTGTCAGTTTAATACTTCAAGTTGCAACAATCTGTATTTCAACATCTTCCATCTCCCCCTGCAAGACTTTTTAGTGCATTGCTAAATTTGAGCATCGTACTGGTTGGCTAATCAGCTCGATTTTTGGAATTTACCCCGCTGCGGCGAATTTGACGGTGTTGCTCTTTGCGTCTGGCGTAATAGCCCAGAACTCTTCTGCATCACTTTTTGAGACGAGTCCGTCGTTGTAGTGTTTCTGGAAAACGTAGGAACTGTTGCCCATTTGTTTGACAGTTTTGCCTTCGTCTTCATGGAAAGCATAGTGGTACGTGCCAAAGGTATGGCGCAGCATATCGTTCTCCCATATATCTTTCACCCCGGCATTGGCTCTGATCTGTTTGGAGCGTGTCCAGAAATGTTTTCCTGAAGGAACAACAGGGCCTTCCTTTTTCCTGAGAGGAAATAGCCAGGCTTTCAGGTTGTCTGTCATCTCAACAGTTCGGTTCCGACGCGTTTTAGAAATGGCACCGTCGATCATCACGATTTGCTTGTCAAAATTGATTCTGCTCCAGTCCAGCCTCAAAATCTCTTCTGGTCGTATCCCGGCAAATACTGCAAGCGCAAAGTATGGGACATAGTCATCATCCTCATCCTGACATACCGAAAGAAGGTTCTTTATCTGAGGTATTGTAAGTACTCCCGGCGTTCTCTCGTCGATCCTTACACTCTCCAGACCTTTTGCAGGATTATAGTGTGTATGATTATGATTTACGGCAAAGTTAAAGAAGACGGTAAAGATCCTTTTGTAATTCTGCCTCGAGACACCACCGTATTTCTTCTTGTCGAGCCACTCTTCCAGCATGGATGTTGTGATTTCGCTAACCAGAGTATCGCCATAGGTCTTTGCCAGATTGTTGATACGTGCGCGGTAGTCCAGAATGGTCTTCTCTCGTTTTCCTGTGCTCTCTTTCTTTTGAAGGAATATCTCGCACAGCGCGGATACCGTGATCTTCATATCTTCGGCAACTGCATGCTTGGCATAAAACTCTGCCGCTTCTTTGATTGAGCCTTTGCCATCAAGAATCTGAAATGCTTCTACCGCCTGCCTCACTTGGTCGTCAGAAAGGCGCATGGCATCGTGACCGATCTTACGTCGAGCAATACGCATTTTCTGCGCGTGAGTTTCCGCCTCTTTTTTTGTTTTGAAAGTCTTCGCTACGCGCTTGCCATCGACAACCCCACAATCAACAATCCAACTTGGGTACTTCTTAGATTTGACTGTTTGGATTCTTTGTCGGATCTTAGGCCACGTTGACTTGCTCATGGTTTGTTGCACTCCACTTGAGTTGAAAGATGCAATTTTGCATCTAATCCGCGACTAAAGTCAAGTTTTTTTATTTCACTCTCAGAAAAGTCAATGTTTATAGGTGTTTTCGAGAAGGAGGAACGCCATACGTACTGGACTTAAAATCCGTTATTCGCAAGAGTGTGTGGGTTCGAGTCCCACCCTCGGCACCATTAAAATTAGCGTTTATACGCTGATATTATTGAACAATACGAGATTCACACGTTCTCTATCTGTCCGCAACTGTTCACATCTGTTTAAACAGTCTCAAGCGGAAAAGTACCACAAAAGTACCATAAGTGTATTGACTGATAGTGGTGCTTGCGGGCTTCCGCATTCATCCTTCTATCTCAGGTATGTTTTGATGCGGCCGGAGATGGATGGGTATTTATCTGGGTCGATATTGTCCCGCATGGTTTGGAGTGCTGTGATGGCAAGTGGCTTGAGGTCGCTGGCCAGTTTTTCTACTTGCTGGAGGCAGTCTACCATCCTGAGTGCTGTGTTCTCGTTGCCGAGTGTCAGTTTGGTTACTGTCTCTGCCAGCCAGTCCAGTCCTTGTTTGCTCCAGAGCAGTTTATTGTTTGTTGTCAACGGCATGTAAAGTGATCGGTTATGGCCGGGGTGCTGAATGTTGAACTCGGGCCGGGTTTCTTCGGCGCGGATCATGTCGAATGTGTCACTGTTGCTGCCGCTGCCTATCACGGAGAGGTATGCCATGTAGGCATTGAGGTGTTGTTTCCATTCGGTGAAGGTGGCATCCAGAATGTTTTGACGTTCGGGGTGGCTGCTTAGATTGATGCATGAGATGGCTGAGACTCTGTCGGATATATTCCATGCTTTCTTGAAATGGTCTTCTGCTGTTTTGTGTGCAGCTGGCGTGTCCGCCTCGATTATAGTGCGTAGGAGTACAGCTTTAAGGCGTCGGCTGTCCAGTCCGTCATCCGCGGATTGTGCTGGCGCATAAGTGTCGGTCTTATTGAATATATCCAGAAGGTCATCCATGCATGCATCGGAGACAGTTTTGAGCAGGCGTATACGGGCGACATATCTTTCTCTATAGCTAGGCAGATATTGCCGGTCGAGAGATTGTTCGTCAATACGAAGGAAGTAGGCTTTGAGGCCTGGTTGGAGGGATTCGTCTCGAAGGATGGATGTATAGATGTCGATCCATTCGTCTGAAATATCGGAGTTTATATTGTTTATGAGCTTAATGCGTTCGATATCGGTGATCCTGCGCATGGCTTCTACGCGATTATAATTATTTGGGTCGTTGCGGACCTGGTTGACCAGTTGTTCCCTGGTTGTGGTCTTGTCGATCAGGATACCGTAGAATGAGCTGTTGCGGTTCAGGGATACGAAAGATGGTTCATCGATGTCTTCGAATGTGGCGTTGGTCGTGGCACCGGTGATCTCGATTATTTTAGATGTGGAGGGGATGTCTTTTCCGTTTCCGTCGACCGCCGCAATTTCGACTGGCACGTGGAATAGTCCGCCTTTTCCGGTTCTTGTCTGTTTAAATTCCATCTCCATTGTGCGTGCGGAGTTGTTGTATGTATAGGAAGCGGTGATTATGGGATAGCCTATTGTGTAGAGCCATTCTTTCTTGAAGAGAGAGAGGTCGCGTCCGCTTACTTCTTCAAAGGCGTTAAAGAAATCGTCGGTGTTAGCGTTTGATCCATTGAATCGTTCGAAATAGAGGTTCTTGGCTTTTCGGAATGTTTCTGTGCCGAGGATGAGTTTCAGCATCCGTATGACTTCCGGCGCTTTCACATAAGTGACTCCGTCGACTACTTCGTCAGGATGGTTGAATCCTTCTCTTACGATATTTCCCATATGCCCCGCATCTTCTATGGCCATTGGTCCGCCGATAGGTGCGCGCAAGCTGTCGAGTTCACTGAGTCGGGTGCAGTCGGGATCAAAGACGCTCATGAGAAACTGGCGTTCGACATCGACTGTGAAACCTTCATTGAGCCACATATCGAATGGTGTTTCCATGGTGACATCGCTTCCACACTGGTTATGTTCGAATTCGTGGACAATAACACCGTGAGCGTATTCGATTCGCCGGTCATTTGTCCATTCGTCGACCAATGCTGCTGAAGTTATAATGGTTGTGTTGCCAACGTTCTCCATTCCTCCAAAATTTGATTTTTCCATGCAGATGGTGCGATAGGTATCGTGTTTGTATTCATAATCCTGAGTTTTGTTTTGCCATATGACGGAATCTTTCAGGATTTGCATTGGCACGATGGCGCCTTGTTTTCTGCCAGGTGGGACCAGGTATTCGAGTTTTACGGTTTTCCCTGACGGGTATTGCACTTCGTCTTCGATGACGTCCCATGTGCCGGCTGCGACAATAAAGAGGTATGGTGCCATTGGGACGGGATTGTGATAAGTGATTGATTGCCGTGTGGGGTTGTTCTTGAGCGGGACAGGTTTGCCGTCGGGATTAGTTGCTTTGTCAATGTTTCCGTTTGATATCAGATGTGTGTATGCGGAATCGGCTTCGATGGTTGTGGTCATCGTACATTTGGCGGTGCAGTCATCGAAGACGGGCATTATCCGTTGAAACCCCCATTGTTGGCATTGCGACATATATTGCTGGGGGCATTCTGGCGGAGTGGTATCCAGGTAGAGACCATCCAGAGTAGTCGCAGACGGCGTGCATATAGTTTCAGTCTTTATTGAAAAAGTCTGTCCGGCGTTAATTGGTTCCGGCAGATTGATGCTGATCATGTTTTGTTCAGTCACGTAATCATATTCAGCAACTGTGAACTCTGAACCTTGAACCTTGAACCATATCCCTTTGATTTCCAGTTCCTGCGCATTCAGGCATACAGACTCAAGGGGCTCAAGTACGGTGATGTGCAGGATGTTCGCGCCCTCAACCTTGCCGTTTATGAAGTTGAGGTTGATATCCATGTGTTCAAGCTTTACAGGAAGCGGCTTGAAGTCATCTCGCATATATTTGAATTTTTTCATAATAAGAGGATCGTTTAAGTCTGCCACGCCATAGGCGTGGTCGTTCAAACTGTATAAAGGTTTCAAATAGGGGCATGCATGTACAGTATTTTCTTCTTCGTGTTCAGGGAGTATGGTGGTTTAATAGGGACATGAGCAGTAAAAAAGAGATGGAAATGAGATCGTCTGCGGTAACGCTTTCGGACATGGAGATGTTTATATTTCCCGAGCTGATATACAGTCTCGTCCTTGCGAATATAATGTCACCGCGAATATGGCGCTGGCGTGAAGATCCATGGTTTGAAGGGTTGGAGAAGATGAAGCCTGTGAGGCGGATCAACCGGCTTAAGCAGTTTGTGATGGATCATTATGTTTTTAATCTGGATTTGGACACATGGGGGCTTACATCTAAGGAGAGCGAGCTAGCCAGGTTTGATACTTTTATCGATGCCGATATGCTTGCTCAATCGAACGCGTTGTTTGGTTATGAGGGCGACAAGTATTACTTTGATATCGATATACGAACACATTTCGGTCTTGATAAATATGAGGGCAGTATTATCCCTTACTGGAAAACGGAGACGGTAGAGGCGATGGACGCTTTTTGTCACAAGCCTGATTATTCGACGGGTGCGGGTGAGTGTGTTTCGTTGTCGACACTTTATGCGGCAGCATTATACGTCATTGCCGGAATACCCTTGAAGGACATTTACTTGATGGCGACTCCTCTGCATTCTCAGAACTTTATTGATGTCGGCAAGGGAGTGTTGACTAACAACAGGCGGCTGGTGACCAAGAGCATGTGGTTTAACGGTTCGGCTATTTCTGCCCAGGCGAGGCGCGCATTGGAGAATGAGCGGGTGACGATTGTTGCCCACGAAACCGGAGTGGTGCACGGGGTCTACGAGGAGGCTACGATGGACCGGGAGGCGTATGAGCATTTCGCATCAAGACTGACCGCTTATCTTCAGACCAGATTAGGCGATGAGGTGCTGGGTAATTTTCTGCGGCATGATGATACGATATGGAAATGTTTTCAGGTCAGGTGGAGCAGTCATGGTCATGATCACTACCTTGGACTTGAGCGGGTGTTCGATTACGAGAAGAGCAGTTCGTATCGTCTTACGGACGAGACGAGGAGCAGGCTGATGGAGGAGATTGCGGATGAGGAGTGTATGCGGGAGCCGCTTAAGAGCCGGATCATCCTGAATGACCTCGAGGATTTTATTAAGGACAACAAGATAGATATTAATAATCCTGATGACATGATGCGCTTGAGCGGGCAATTTGCCTCTGACTGCCTGAGCGCGGACATTGCCATCAGCAGTCTCGCGCGCTTCTGCAGGGTTGAGCCTATGCTGCCGGTTGTGTCGGAGAAGAAGTTCGCGGGCGGACAGGAACCGCTTGGATTGGAAGTAGGGATGGGTAGGGAGGAAATAATCGAGCAGCTGGAGGCTGTCAGATCCGATAACGAGATGGCGGATCTGGCGTTTTATGCGTACAGGGACCTGGGTAGGACGGAGCCGGGCCCCTACTTGAAGGCATCCCTGGAGCGTAATCCTGTATCGATCAAGGCATCTGAGGGCCTGGCGGTCGCGGAAATCGAGGAAAAGATTCGCGGCATGGTGGATGAATCTATTTATGATGAAGATTGTCGGCTTGCCCAGCCGGATGAGGTCTGGAATTACGGCCGCGGTGACGGGGTGGAGAAGGCTCTGTTGCTGGCTAACATTTTAAAGTCCAGAGGTGAGAAAGGCCTTTCAATAGAAGTAGCCCCTGACAAGGCGATCTTGAAGGCAGGAGATGAGGTCTACGAATTTGCATCCGCTAAGAATTTGAAAGAGGTAGTGTGGGGAGAATTATGAATTAGGATTGATGAGTGATGAATATTAAGCCAATTCATCATTCATTATTCATCGTTCATCATTAATCTCTTCGCCCACAGTATACTTTGCACCATGCTTTCGTGTGAGGCTTTGTTTTTCCATGCTATATCGAAAGCTGTGCCGTGGTCGACGGAAGTGCGAACTATGGGAAGTCCCAATGTGATGTTTACACCTGTTTCAAAGGAGAGCATTTTAAATGGAATCAGGCCCTGGTCATGGTACATGACTATGTATGCATCAGTTTGAGCTCTCATTTCGAGAGTGAATGCTGTGTCAGGGGGAAGGGGCCCTGTCAGGGTGATTCCGTTGGCACGTGATTTTTCTATTGCGGGGCTGATGATGGATTCCTCTTCCGTGCCGAACATACCTTGTTCGCCGGCGTGAGGATTGAGTCCGCAGACTGTTATTCGCCGTTCGGCTTTTTTGAGTGTTGCCAATGTTTGAGCTGTCAGGTCGATTGCACGTACGATATTGTCGGTGGTGAGCAGAGCCGGAACATCTGCTATGCTGATGTGGATGGTGGCGAGGGTAACTATTATTTCGTCTGAGGCCATCATCATGCATACGTGGTTGGAGTTGGTGAGCCGGGCTAGTATTTCAGTATGACCGGGTTCCTGGATGCCGGCCAGCTTGAGTGCGTGTTTATTGATGGGGGCGGTTGCAATGGCAGTGATATCTCCGGATGAGGCGGCGTTCACGGCTGATTCGATATAGCGATAAGCGGCTATTCCGCAATCTTTCTGAACTTTTCCTGGTTCTACGGTATTAGCATCGCATGCCTTGAGGTTGTTGATAAGTTGCTCTGCGGGCATTGGTAGATTGCATTGATCAGCGACTTTACGAAGGATGTCAGTATCGCCAAATATTATTGGATTACAGTTGTTGATGACACGTTGGTCTGCAATGGCTTTCAGGCATATTTCCGGCCCGACTCCGCTTGGGTCACCCATTGTGATGGCAATATATGGTTTACTCACTAGGTTGCATTCCTTTAGATGAACGCCATATGATTATGAGTGCGTCATTTGTTCTTGCTGAGTTTGGCGGTTGACGAAGGTAGATCTCGTAGCCCATATTCGGTTTCTCCAGTTTTACCACCTTGATATTGTTCAGTGCGAAGATAGTGGCGACCAGGACTATTATGGCGGTGATTATAGCGACCATTCTGTGGTTTACAGCAATCCAATCCAGGATTGGATGGGTAAGTGCTCTGATTACGCGGGCATAGTGTTTTTTGGACAGTTCGCTCGGTAGTTCATCATCAGGTGTTGACGCATTTTCGAGAGCTGCGATGGTGCTCATGATTTCTTCAAATGATGTTTTGCAGTTGTCGCAGTAAAGCAGGTGCTCTCTGACCAGGGCTGATCGGCTGTCGCCAAGTTCTCTGTCTGCGTATTCCAAAAGCAGATCCTGGATGTCTTCGCATTGTACGATGCGAGTATCATTCTCATTTTTTGGGTTTATATCTTTTTTGTTGCTCATTGCGATTTCAATTCCTTAGCCATTTTTTTCATAGCGTGGTGTAATATATAACCTACATTACTTACGGAGAGTTCTGTGATCTCGCTGATTTCCTTGTAGGATTTTCCTTCGTAAATCTTAAGGATTACCAGTTGTTGTTCCCTTGTGCTCAGTGTGTGTAGTGCATTTACTGCCTGAGCGGCTTCTTCGCTGATGCGGAATGCTTCCCCGCGGTTGGGCTTTACGGTAGGGTCGATTTCTTCAGCGAAAAGGCTGTGCAGGTTCTTGTGTCGGGTTTCCTTGCGGAGGTAATCGACGGCGCAGTTATGGGTGACCCTGTAGAGCCAGCTCGAGAGTTTTGGTGACGGAACGAGTTCATCGGTCCATTTTTTAAAGAGTTTAATAAAGGCGTTTTGCACAATATCCTGGGCAACATGGGAATTGCATAGCAAGCGTGAGGCGTAGCGGAGCAATGGCGCCTGATACTCCAGCATGAGTGCCTCAAATGCTGCCTTGCGCTGTTCTTTTGTCAATTTTTCTTTTTCAGCCATTTTTTAGAGTGTCGTTTGTCGAGTCCCGAGTGTCAAGGGGGAAGCGTCCCCCTGCTAATCTCTTTATTTATTGATAAGATGTCTGGAATGTGTATTTTATTAGGCGTAAACCTTGAACCATGAACTTAGAGCCATGAATATTCAGCATATAATCTGGGATTGGAATGGGACGCTTTATGATGATGCGTTGGCTTGTGTCAACACGTTGAATATTATTCTTGAGCGCCGAGGGCTGTGTCTTGTTGATCTTGATCAGTACAGGGAGATTTTCAGGTTTCCCGTTAAGAGGTATTACGAGATACTTGGCTTTGATTTTGAAGTTGAAGATTGGGATGCGATGGCTGAGGAGTTTCACGTGATATATGCTGAGGAAGCGAAGAAAATGCGGCTGCGTGATGGGGTAGAGAATGTATTGGATCAGTTCTTGGCGGCTGGTATGCCGATGTCGGTATTGTCTGCGGCAGAGACAGGCTCGCTTGAAAAGCTATTGCGTGAATATGGGGTGAGAGATTATTTCGATAGGGTTCAGGGTTTGCCGGATATTTATGCCGGGTCAAAAGTTGAAGCTGGCGGGACGTTGCTGGAGCAGATATCGCAGCCTGTGGATGGTGTATTGCTGATAGGGGACACAACGCATGATTATGAAGTAGCTGTTGAGCTGGGGTGTACTTGCGCTTTGCTTTGTGATGGGCATCAGGCGCAGCATAGGCTTGAACAATGTGATTGCGCCGTATTTCCGGATATTCGAGAACTTGTCCTCGAATATCCTCCACTTAAATCTTGATGCTGAAAGCTGCTGTGGCGTTGATATCCTGTTTGATGTCTGCGATCAGCTCATCGGAGACGTGGTCGCTAACCTTCATTATTGCCAGCGACCGGTTTGTTTTCTTGTCGTAGGCATTGCGAATGTCGTGAATGTTGATGTTTTTCTCGGCCAATTTCGCTCCGATTGCGCCAATAACTCCAGGGCGATCCTCGTAGAGAAAGTATGTGCTGTTGCCTTTAGGTTCAAAGTACAGTTTGTCGAAGGTGTTGATTCTCGATATCATTATAACGCCTTCGGTGACTGTTCCTCTGATACTAATTTGCTTTAGTCTTTCGTCATCGATCTCGTATGTAATGTCGACTGTAATGGAGGCGTCATATGTTTTTCCTGAGTCAACATCACGGGTGCCATATTCGATTCCCATATCGCGCAGGTATTCCTGTGCGGCGTGGAAGTCCATTGACATGTCGAAATCCGACCATATGCCAGCGACAATGGGGACGATGAGCCAGTCGGCGTATGGTTCGAGGGATCCATAGACGCTGGTTTCGATAAGTTTGACTGTTGTGTTCTTTCCGGCGAGTTCGCGGGCGAGTTTTGACAGGGTATTGGCGAGTTCGCAGTATTCTTCGGCGAGTCCTTCTGGAATGTCGCGATTGACGATAAAGCTTGTTATGCCCTTGGTTTCCAGATCGATTATTTGTTCGGCTGCACGTTTTGCAGCGTTGAAGTTTGCTTCCTTTGTGCTGGCGCCAAGATGGGGCAGCATGATGTCTGCAATATCGGCTATACTTTTCTCGCCCTCTGCGTCTTTATCGTAAACGTCGTTGAGAAGACGGATATTCTTTTCGTTCTTAGCTTTCCTCAGGTCGTCTTCGACGATAATGCCTGCTCGCGCGCAGTTTATAATTGTTGCTCCGTCTTTCATCTTTGACATGAGATTCCAGTTGACCATTCCTTTGGTGTCTTCATTCTCTGGAATATGCAGAGATATGTAGTCAGATGTGCTGAAGATGGTTTCGATATCCGTGAGCTCAACATTAACATTTGCAGCTCGCTCGCTGGAGATCACCGGATCGTATCCGATCAGGTTGGCGTCGAATCCTGCAAGGCGTTTAGCCAGCAGGCGTCCGATGTAGCCGAGGCCTACAATCCCGATGGTCTTGCCTGAGATTTCCCGGCCCATGAAATTTTTCTTTTCCCATTTCCCTGCGCGTGTGGATGCGTCGGCTTTGATGATGTGGCGCGCGTCGGAAAGCATGAGTGCGAGAACTTCCTCTGCTACGGCATTGGAGTTAGCACCCGGGGTGTTCATGACATCGATACTTTTTTTACGGGCGTATTTTGTGTCAATAGTGTTGAAGCCGGCTCCGGCGCGGACAATAATCTTGAGTTCCGGTAATGCGTTTATTATATCCTCGGTGACTTTTTCGCTTCGAACAATCAGCCCGAATGTGTCGGGATGAGCCTTAGCCAAGTCTCCTATGGAGGAGGAATCATCCTGAATAACTTCGTACAGGCTGCTTTCAGCAAGAATATTAGCAGCGACTTTATCTAATTTAGTTGGTATAAGTATTTTCTTCATATAGTTAATCTCCTAAAATAAGCGAAAACATAAACATATTATGATTATACAATCAAGGCTTGACCATGATTATATTCACTTATACAGTAAAAACGATGAATAAAATACAGAAAACATTATTAGTCTTAGTCGGGGTGGTTTGGTTTTGGTCAGGTTTTGGATTGGCTCAAAACAATGAAGATTTCCGGATGGATCTCCAGGAAGCCCGCGACAGGAAAGAGCCGGGTTTTTTCCGGCGTCCCGCGAAGGATGATGCTGAGGAGCAGATGAAACATGCTGATGAATTAAAGGCCCGCGGGTCGTTAAGGAAGGCGGCTAAGGCGTATAAGGCTATTGTTCACACCTGGCATGAAAGTTCGTTGGCTGTATCTGCGCAAATGAACTATGCGGAGATTCTTCTGAAGCGAGGCAAGCACCGGAGATCGTTTGACGAGTTTCAGTATATGGTGGAGCATTTTGCCGGGCAGTTTGATTACAATGCAGTCTTGGATTATCAGTTCAGGATAGCCAATCAGCTAATGACAATGAAGCGAGGTAAGTTCTTTATATTCCCCGGTTTCACTTCTCCCGAGAGGGCGTTGCCTTTGCTGGAGCAGATTATAGAAAACGCTCCTGATTGGGACAATACTCCGCAGGCGCAGTTTAATATTGGTCTGATACATGAACAGGCTGAGGATTATGAAGAGGCAGTTATCTCGTATGAGGTGGTTAGGAGTCGTTATTCCGATAGTGATTATGCGGCCGGTGCGGCTTTCAGGCGCGCGCATTGTCTTAACGAGATGTCCAAGCTTTTGCCTCGTGACGAGAGGCAGTGTCGTCTGGCGCTGATGGCAGTGTCTGGTTTTCTGAGGAATTTTACAGGAGATCCTAATGAAGAGACTGCCATGAAATACGCAGAGCAATTAAAGAGTCGATTGGCAGATTTGTCTTATGACATTGCAGTGTATTATGATAAAACAGCGCGAAAGCCAAAGGCGGCGGTAATAGCGTACAGTGATTTCGTAAGACATTTCCCTTCTTCTATCAAGGCGGTAGAAGCTGACAGAAGACGGGCGGAGCTTGAGAGAGAAATTGGGAATAATGAATGATGAATATCGCATGTCGAAATTAGTCATGGTGCTGTCAGGTCTGTACGTCTGTATGATGGTGTCGGGGTGCGGGTGTCTGGGGTATAGGCTGGGCAGTACTTTGCCTCCGGACATGAAGACTGTGTTTGTGCCTATTTTCGTTAATGGAACGAAGGAGCCGCAGATTGAGATTAAGACAACCTCGATGGTGATTCAGGAGTTTCGTAAGGATGGAAGTTTACGTGTTACTAACGCAGATGACGCGGATACTAAGCTGGAAGTCACTCTTGTGGCGTATGAGCTGGTGCCTTTACGCTATGAGCAGGGAAGGGCAAAGGCGGGCAGTGAATACAGGATGACATTGAGGGCTAAGGTTGTATTCAGAGAGATGGACACATCGAAAGTCCTGTCCGAGAGTTTGGTTTTTGGGGATGCCACGTTTCTGCTCTCAGGTGACATGGCGACTGCGAAAGGAAAGGCATTGCCTGTTGCCGCTCGCGATCTTGCTCATGACATAGTGGAAAGCGTGGTCGAGTATTGGTAGTAAAGTAGAGCCTCCGGCTCACTTTACTGCTCCGCAGGTAGTGGAGTGGTTACTTACTGTTGAGAAACACGGAGCCAGTGAGCATAGGGCAGAGGACAGGGGATAGGGAGTGGAATCCACCAGCACCACAGTCCCGCAGTCCACAGGCTATTTTTTTTGTTGACCATGAGCGTTTATACATATAGAGTACCGCCCTATTTTAAATGGAGCTAATAATAGAATGCCTAATAGAAACAGTGCAAAAAAGCGGGTGAGAACATCCGAAAAAAACAGAGTGAGCAATAAGTCCGTCAAAACACGTCTAGCAACGTCCAGGAAGAGTCTTCTGGCGACGATTGAAGGTGGTGATTTGGCTAAGAGCACACAACAGTTTAATGAATATTCATCTCTGCTGGACAAGGCGGTTAAGAAGAATATCATCAAGGCTAACGCTGCCAGCAGGCGTAAGTCACGGATTGCTCTCCGTCTAAAATCATTGTCCTGAGGACCGCATGTTAATGCGATTGGCAAGGTTTCTTATTGGAGCACTGCTCTTGCCTGTCTGTTGGATTGTTTCGTTGACAGTATCGGAGCTGATGGTGCTTGTGCAGCCGGTGTCCACGTCGGCAATCCCCCTTTCTGCGTTTGCGTTTTGTGGCGGTTTCCTCCTTTGGGTCTTTATCTTTCTTGTTCTTCCCCGTCCGGTCCGCACATATGTTCTTGCGCATGAATTGACGCATGCATTGTGGGGTGTCTTGCGGGGCGCAAGGGTAAAGAACATTCGGGTCGCCAAGGATCAGGGCAGTGTAACCCTTACAAAGTCGGATTTTCTTATAACTCTGGCACCGTATTTCTTTCCTCTTTATACGTTTATAGTAATTGTCGCGTATTATATTCTCTCTATTTTTATTGCGATGCATCCCTATGAATTGATCTGGCTTGGACTGATTGGTTTTACCTGGGGCTTTCATTTCTGTTTCACGATTACCACGTTGATGCAAACCCAGAGTGACATAAAGGAATGTGGCTATCTTTTTTCCTATACAATAATCTACATATTTAATGTTTTAGGCATAACGTTATGGGTAGTTCTCGTTTCCGATGTAGCGCTTGGTGATATGATGGGGGCGTTTTCAGATGGTATTTCTCGGTTTATGGAGCAATATCGATATTTATCGGATGTTTTTAAGGGGTAATGCGGTCGGGTAGACAATAATTCGTCCACTCAGCCGTTATAGTAATAGAGCGTTGATAATGGAAGAGACAGACAAGCAACTTGTTGTGCGGTACTCGAAGGGGCAGGTTGACGCACTGGAGATTCTGATAGACAGATATCGAAGACAACTTTTCGGGTACATTATTGGTATGACGCGCAATCAGCATGAGGCTGATGATGTTTTTCAGGAAGTATGGTTGAGGGCAATTAAGAAGCTTGCCCGCTATAAGCATGGGAATCTGTTGGGTTGGTTGACTCGGATAGCGCATAACTTTGTGATTGACAGGGGGAGGAAGAGAAAGCCTGACGCCATATTGGATAACCCGGTGGAAGAGGGCGGCACGATCATAGATTTGATTCCGGGCAAGGAGTCGGGTCCAGAGGATGAGATTCTGGAAGCTGAGATAAGGTATAGAATAGAGGATGCAATTGAGAAGTTGCCTGTTGAGCAGAAGGAAGTGTTTCTCTTGAGGGTTAGAGCCGAGATGCAATTTAAGGAAATAGCGAAGATACAAAAAGTGTCAATTAACACGGCTCTTGCCCGGATGCAGTATGCTCTGGCGGGGATTAGGCCGTTTTTGAGTGAGGTGTATGATGAACTGTAATGATATTGAACGAAAGATCTTATTGTCAGGTTCTGGTGAACTGTCGCTCGATGAAGAAAAGGTGTTGTGTGAGCACTTGACCAGTTGCGATAAATGCCGGGCTTACATCAAGAATGCGAAGAATATTATCGATGTGGCACGGCGCGATTGGCAGGTGGGAGAACCGTCGAAATCAGTGATTGATAAGATAATTTTGTCGGCAGAGGCAGGCGTGGACAGGGGGCATATCCTTCAGTTTCCGGCTCCGGCTTTACGGATGCTAGCTTCCGTAGCTGCTATGTTGTTGATTGTGTGCGGAGTGATGATGCATCGTGGTGATGATCAATCTGATCGTGGTGATGAATTAAGGGCTATTATTTCGGTTGTATCTGAGTCGACGGATGCAGTGAACGAGCAGGAAGGAATCTTTGAATTGGCTGATCAGTTGTTGATACTGCAGGGTTTTAATGATGTTGAGACTACTGAGTCAGAGGATCAATTCGAGGAGCTGTTTCCCACAGTTCTTCGATTGCGTAGTACTCACGTGCTTCTTTCGAGAAAATGTGTATGACTATGTTTAGATAGTCCAAGATGAGCCATCCGCCCTGAGGATCTCCTGCTTTGCGATAGCAGAGCAGACCGTCTTTCTTTAGTTCCTTTTGCGTTTCATCATACAAGGCTTTAAGGTGGGGGCTGCTGTTGCCTGAGACTATCAGGTATAGATCTGTCATGCTGGATATCTCGCGTACATCCAGAATTGATATATCAAAACCCTTTCTGTCCGCAAATATTTGCGCGACTTTCCGGGCTAAGTCTACAGATTTAATCTCTTTTTTACTCATTTGGCTGTCTATGTAACACAATATTAGGGGGAAGGCAATAGGGAATGGACCGTGGACTGTGGACCGTGGACTGTGGAATAGGCAATAGGGAACGGGGAACAGGGGGCGGAGTACTTATTGTTGTTTGTAGGCTTCCGTCTTCGCTCTTCGAGCTACGCCGAGATAAGCTGGAATATTATCCTCCACAGTCTATTGTCCATCGCCTATATCGTATACAGATTATGCTCGGCGATATACATCGCTACTGCGTCTGGGACGAGATAGCGGATATTCATGCCTTCGGCAATCCTGTATCTTACGTCTGAGGATGATATATCGATTCCATGTCCTGTGGTGAGATTCTGCAGTAGACGGTCGGGCCAGGGTGCGTTGAGGTTAAGGTCTTCCGGCTTGATTAATACGGCATTGAATCCTGGGCGGTTGATGGTGATGAAAGTGCATATCTCCAAGAGGGCGTAGACTTCTTTCCATGTGTGGAGTTCCAGAAGTGTATCGGTTCCGATAATAAAGCAGAACTCGGCGTCAGGTGCTTGTTTTCGGAGTGCGGAGATGGTGTCGATTGCATATGAGATGCCGCCGCGTTCGATTTCGATATTGCTGATCTCGATGCAGAGGTCGTCCTCCACGGCGTTTTCCAGCATGGCAACACGGTGTTTTGCGTCTATAGGTAGAGAATATTTCTTGTGTGGAGGGGTGAAACAGGGGATGAAGATCACTCTGGTCAGGTCAAAGAGTTCGATTGCGTCCCGAGCCATGATGAGGTGACCGAGGTGGACGGGGTTAAAGCTCCCGCCAAGTATTCCTATTCTTTGCGGCTGATCCATGAAGAGAGGATACAGGATACAGGATGCGAGATGCAAGGATTGAGTGCTTGCGGGCTACCTCCTTCGCCACGGCGTCTTGTCTCGGCATAGCCGAAGGCGACGCCGGGTCCTTTGGCCTAATCATTCATTATTCTCATTCATCCTTTCCCTTTATTGTGTTGGTTATTGTATTTTGTTCGTGATAATATTCGGACGTTATGATCGCAATTTCTGATAAGAATATGAAGAGGCCGAGCAAGGCACCGATATGGTTGTCTCTTGCGTTTCCCGGTGCGGGTCAAGCATGCCAGAAAAGGTGGGTGTCTGCCGCAATATTCGGGGGCTTGACGTTGGTGTGTCTGATTCTGATGACGAGCACAATCTTTATAATTGTGATCAACGGGGTGGAGTTCCTTACCAATATGAATGAGAATGAGGAGCCGGTGTTGCCAATGCGCAGATTGGTAGTGCTTGCCGGTGTAGTGTTAATTGTTATAATATTGGGACTGTTGGATACGGTTGTCGCATACTTAAGGGCCAGTAAAGAATGGACCAGAGCGAGAATGGATGAGTCGATGTCGGCGTCTAAAACGGAAGATATGGAGTGAGTTATGGAATGGTATTACGCTGTTGAAGGTGAAAGTGTCGGGCCTGTTTCGGATGACGTTCTTCAAGGTCTTGTGACTTCGGGTGTTGTGACAGACGAGACGATGGTTTGGCAGGAGGGTATGGGTGACTGGGTACCGTATAAGCAGAAAAAGGGTACTGGGGCTCCTCCAGCGGTTCCTGCGGTGTCGGCGACTCCGGCATCTGCAATAGCTCAGGCTACGCCGACAGCTCAGGCGGATGAGCCTGATGATTCAGCAATGACTGGCAATACATCGAACGGGGAGTTAACGGCAATGGCGCGAGCGAGCCTTAGCGGTTCCTGGGGTATTGCTATAGGCATTTATCTTTTGTTGATGGTTGTCAGTGCGGCCGCGAACACAGTGCCCTGTGCATTGCTGTTTGTTGCCGGGCCATTGACGGTGGGTTTTTCGATATGCTTTCTAAAGTTGGCGCGCGGGTCGGATCCTGAGGTCGGAACGCTCTTTTCGGGATTCGAGAATTTCCTAACCTGCTTTGTGGCTTATCTCCTGATGAATGTTTTCATTCTTCTTTGGATGATGCTTTTTATAATCCCAGGTATAATCGCATCTTATGCTTACTCGCAGACTTTCTTCATTCTGGCGGATGACCCTGCGATATCCGCTTCGGATGCTATAGCCCGCAGTAAGCAGATGATGAAGGGCATGAAGTGGAAATATTTCTGTCTAAGCTGTAGATTTATCGGCTGGGCAATTCTTTGTATCTTCACCTTCGGGATAGGGTTTATATGGTTAGGCCCATACATGAGCGCAACGTTTGCGCATTTCTACAGGGATGTTTCTCGGCGCGCAATTGAGGCGTGAGAAACTGAGATATGAACGGGGGCCGACTGGTTAAAAGCCGATGGGTGACTGGTTCGCCATTTCGATGTCTTCGAAGATTTCAAAACCTGTATCTTCGACCGAACCCTCGCCATCGTCGTCGATATCCATGTCGGCGTAATCATCATATTCGCGGGCTTCGGTCTCAATGTATCCCGACGCATGTATCTCTGTCATATTGTTGTCCATATCAGATCCTTCTAAAAGCCTCCGTAAGCGGGAAATGTAAATACGTATTCAGTAAGTTTTTGGCAAGGTAAAAAACCGAAAAAAATCTAGGCTTTGTATCGCAAAGTACTTTGCCATATGTTGTATTGCTACTAAAGGGTGAGGAAATGATAGCGAATCACATACATGATGCTTTATTGCAAGTGAAGAAATTACAGGAGTTTATTCTGCGAAAACGCTTATTTGGCGGGTATTCGGGCAAAGCCCGGATTGTTTACGGCTTTGTGGCGCTGCTTGGCGCGGTTGTCTTGGCGTCTGACAGGATACCTCAGACTGTTGCGGAACCCTGTTATGCTCAAACCTGCCATGGATGCGTTGCCTGCTTCTGTGCGGTACGACATCGTACCTTAATCCGTGGCCGATGGGTATAGTATTTTTCGTTGGAGAGCTAGTAGGCGGATTGGTTCTTTTGAAGTATAAATGCGTGGAGAGTGATGCGTGAAACGTGATGGAGATGCAAAAATGACAGATAAGAACTTATATGATGCGTTAGAGAAAATATTTCATGAGCCGAACAGGCTGTCAATCATGTCGGCACTATGCGTAGCGGATGCCGGGTTGACGTTTAGAGAGCTGAAGGAAGAGTGTAGTCTTACGGATGGAAATCTAAACAGGCACCTCAAAGTCCTGGACGAAGCGAAAGTCATTCAGACCAAGAAAGAATTTAAGGAGAATAAACCCAGAACAACGGTTTCCATATCTGAACTGGGACTGAAGCGTTTTAACGAATATCTCGAAGCGCTCAACGAGGTCTTGCTGAAGGCCCGGAAGGCGATTCCTTAAGCAAAAAAAGAGATGACCCTGCCTAATAGGTAGGAAGGTGAATTTCCTTATGCGCAGTTCGAGAAGATAGGGATCTAACTCTCCCATGACAGGGTCATCTTTAGGGGTCTTTATCGGAGGCTTGGCGAGGATATTGCCAGCGCAAAATATGGCAAGCGTTAATAGTGTAATTCTTTTGGCAAAATTCATGGTTTGTTCGTCTCACTGTAGTTGAAAGTATTTACCCGTCCTCAATATTATTACCTTCTAGCGGTGACGCCGACGGCTTTTGCCCAGTCATCGTAGAGTTTCTGCAGCTCCTGTGCTTTCTCCGGGTTGGACTTTGCAAGGTTGTTCATCTCGCTGCGATCTTCAGCAATGTTATAAAGTTCCCATGCATTGCTGTGTGAGACAAGTTTCCAGTCACCCTGGCGTACTGCGCGTCCCTTTTTCCACTGCCAGAAGAGCGGTTTGCTGCGGGCCTGGCTTTTGCCCTTGAGTGTTGAAAGAAAACTCTCGCCCTGGAGCGGAACGATCTTCTGTCCGTTATGCTTCGTGGGATACTCGGCACCTGTGATGTCGACGAAGGTCGCCAGAAAGTCTATGAAGTGAGTAGGGCGCTTTGTGATGCTTCCGTGATCTTTTATTACGTCGGGCCAGCAGGCGACCATAGGCGTACAGATCCCGCCCTCCATGCTGTAGTTCTTGTATTTCTTGAAAGGGGTGTTACTGACATTGGCCCATTTGCCGCCGACGGATTTCCAGTTATCCATCTCGCCGATGATCGGATTTACCTTGTTACCCATGTTTCCTACGTTTTCGGATGAGCCGCCGTTGTCAGAAACAAATATGACCAGGGTGTTCTTTTCCTGCCCGAGTTCCTTGATCTTGTTCAGGAGACGACCGATGTTCTGGTCAACGCAGTCGATCATACCGGCGTACACTTCCATGGTCCGTTCTTCGATGGCGCGCTTCTCAGGAGAAAGCTTTTCCCAGTCACCGGCGAGAGGAGTCAGCGGTGTGGTCTTTTCATCGATCAGCCCCATCTCGAGCTGTCGTTTGTAACGGGCATCGCGGATGCTCTTGTAGCCGGCTGAGTATCTACCCTTGTACTTAGCGATATCTTTCGGGTGTGCCATCATCGGATCGTGCGGAGCGGTGTAGGCAACATAGAGAAAGAACGGCTTGTCGCTGTCTTTGCCTTCCTCGAGATATTTAAGGGCATAATCCGTGAAAGTGTCTGTGGTGTAAAAACCTTTTTTGGGAGTGTAAGGGGCGTAGGTCTTATCATCTATGCACCATGCGCGGTTGGGATGTTTCTGCGCCGGTTTGGGCTCGCCATCGCGCTGCTTTCCGGGGTTGAACATGTTGCAGCCTCCGTCTTGTAGCCCGTAATAATGATCATATCCGTACTCGAACGGGTTCTGGCCGCAGTGGTGTTTTCCGGACCAGTAGGTGCGGTAGCCGACTGTTTTCAGGACCTGGCCGGTGTACATGGCGTTCTTTATCGCTTTGAAGCCGTTGGCCATGTCGCACTGCTGGGCGTAGACGCCGGTGATGAGGCAGGCGCGGGAAGGGAAGCACTTGGACGTATTGTAGCACTGGGTGAAGCGCATACCCTTGGCTGAGATGGCGTCGAGGTTGGGTGTTTCAATCTCGCTGCCGAACGGTCCGATGTCTGAGTAACCCATGTCATCGCAGAGTATGAGGAGGATGTTTGGTTCTTCGGCCGCCAGTATGTTTGCCGCAAGCAACAACCAACAACCAACATGTATCAAGCCAAAGGCATGAACCAACTTCCAAGTCTTGATTTTCATTTCTTCCCTTTCTGTTCGTTAATCAATGTTTTACATGCTAGCGCAAAAGTTGGATTTCGGCAATAGTGAGGTGTGAGATAATAAACTGGAAGATCGGTGTGCATTGCGCGGGACTAAGCGTTCTGGACTGTGCCACGGCGGCGGCTCTTGCTATCCCTACACTTCAGCGTACACTTACTTGGTTACGCTTAAACGACTCGCTTTATCGGTCTCAACTGCCCCAATAATCTCGCTACCTGCCCGCAGTGCTACAGCATAGCAGGCGGGCAAGATAATTCCGCCCATTCTACGCAGCAATTGCACTCTATACCTCCACCGAAAGACCAGATCCTATTCGGTTGGCAATTCCATCTACCCACAG
>JAUUYL010000110.1 GCA_030590485.1 Lentisphaerota bacterium
CTCTGTACGGCTTCTGGCTAATTAGATTCATCGGCCCATCACTTGAGCTCTATGGTTTCTTCCAGGGGATGGTTCCGGACTCCAGGATCTCCATAATCCTTGCGGTGACTTGCTCGTAGATGTTCATCGTAAAACCTCCTTTAGCAACCAATAAGAAAACAGTTGTGACTTATGAGTTGCGGTTATACGGGAGATATTTCCCATAATATGAGAAGGAATCTGACTTGATTTAGAAGACCGCAGGAGGCTATGAAATCTCTGATTTAAGGCGATGTTTTGCAAGGGGAGGGGTAGTGTGAGTTTGTGTAAAAAAGTCTGTTAACGGCGGAGTTATTGCGGTAGGGTTAATGAGATAAGTGCTTGCTCGTGCGCTGAAAGCAATAGGTATACTTATAGGTATACTTTTAGTTTAAAGAATTATTTAATTGAGTATATACAGTTGGTTATGCTTCTAGTGGGGTACACGTCCCGGTACCATAACGAAAGCAGGTAGTTAGATTAATTTCTGGCTACCTGTTTTTGTGTCTGAGGGTCGGCAGAAATAGTTGTTTGGGTACACTTTTGGGTACACTTTTGATTTCTTGTCCATTCCACATATTGACTTTCAATACTTGGTATCATTGGTCAAGTCCGACAAACTGCTAGATCGGCACAGTCGTTGCGAAAGACGAGAATTATTGAGTTGGTCTTTGATAATTGAATACTGTTTGGCGCGTTTCTCGCGGGGTTGCCTTTCTGCTTTATTGTCAACACAAAAAATAGTTTGCATTAGCTTGTCATTTTGTCGATAATGCAAAATATGCTTATGGTTAAGGCGGCTTATGATTGATTCAGGAAAAATATCTGATAGTTTGAAGGCTCTTGGTGCAAGGTTGCGCGAGGAGCGCCTCCGGCTTAATGAGACCCAGAAGGTGTTCGCTGCCCGTATCGGTGTAAGCGTACCAACTCTCTATAAGATGGAGAGTGGTAACCACAGGGTGACTCTTGGTCATTGGGCTGAAGCTTTAGACCTTCTCGGTCGCGTTGAGGACCTAGATAAATTGTTGGCGCCGAAGGAAAGTCTATTTGACAAATACGAGCGAACGCAAAAGCCTAAACGTCAGCGAGCTTCCAGCAAGGAGGTTAAATGATATATCGCATTGAGGCTTGGATAAGCTTGGCTGGTGAACGCGTCTTGGCTGGAGAGATGGTCTGTGAAATAGAATCTGACGGTCGAGGACGTGGGGCTTTCCGCTATGCACCTAACTATCTGACAAAACCCGGTGCCTTTGCATTGGACCCCATTTCACTCCCGTTGCATGACGATGAGTTTGATGTAGGGCCTCCTGGGATTTTCGGTGTGTTCGAAGACAGTCTGCCTGATGACTGGGGACGGAAACTATTAGTTCGCAAGAATAGTATCCGACGGCATCATCAGAACCTTCCAAATTTGCTTCTTGCCCTCGGTGGTTCTGGTTTAGGAGCGCTTTCATATACAGAAAAAGATGTTCCTGCTGATTCTTCATCCGATGTTTCAACTATGTATCTTGACAACTTGGTTAAGGCTGCCGAAGCATTTGAACGCGGTGATGATTCGGATATAGAAATCAACCTGCTTATGGGTGCTGGCAGTTCTCCTGGTGGGGCGCGCCCTAAAGCTTTGGTTTATGATGAGGAGAATGGCACGCAATATCTCGCGAAGTTCCCAAGCATCAAGGATGATGTTGACGTTGTGCGCATTGAGTTGGCGACCATGAACTTGGCGGAGAGGGCAGGGTTGATAGTGCCTGAACTCCGTTTGGTGAAATGTGGAAGTAAGCCGGTATTGTTAGTCCGCCGCTTTGACATCATCCCGCAGGGGCGACGTCACATGGTCAGCATGCTAACCTTATTAAAGATGTCGGGCTATTACCAGTCTAGGTATCCTGATGTCCTGAGTGTAGTGCGTAAGGTCAGTGACAATCCTCAGGTTGATTCTGAACGCTTATATCGCCAAATGGTTTTTAATGCCGTAATACACAACACAGATGATCACTTGAAGAATTTCTGGATGGTTTGCGACAGCATAGAAGGATGGCGACTTTCCAAAGCGTTCGACCTCGTTCCTGATATCGGTCAGCGGGGCGAACACGTCCTTTTCTTTGACCTCGATGCGGTATACCCTGGAAAAGCGAATCTAATAAAACTTGGTCAAACATGGGGTGTTTCCGGCGCGGCACAGATTGTCGACCAAGTATTCTCGGCCGTAGCCGATTGGCGTCAAGAATTCAAAGCATGTGGTGTCACATCTGAGGATATTGAGCGGTTTAATGAAATTGATGGTTATCTTAAGCGTTGAGAGTTCTGTCTATGAGCAAAATTTCTCACAAATTTCTCGCTCAGAATAGTCTCAGATGGTCTCAAATGACCTGAAAACGAAAATCTGGCTTACAGGGGAACAGGATAATATTCCGCTAAGTATTTAATACTATGACGGTTTTGCCAGAAATGACGTAAGTGGTGAATTAAGGGGGGGACATTTTCGATTCTCGTCCCGGGTACCATCGTGAAAACAAGGGGTTAGCCGATTCTGGCTGGCCCCTTGTTCTTTTTTGAATGCTCAAAATGACCGTTTTGTGTCAAATTCGTGCCAATCAGTAGCAACTTTTGGCAACACCTCGCAACAATTTCAGGCGTTGATCGCTTCTTGTTATAGCATTCTGAGGCGTCTCGGTCTGCCCTGTTTGTCTTCATCAGGGCGATTGTTTTTCTAAATCTCTTTGTCACAATGTCCTTGTGTGTCCGAATGTGCTAATTAAGATACGCATTATAAGCTAAACATGTTACAACCTGAAAAGCTAATATTTACACGGCACAATAAGCGAAAAAGGCTCCGGATTATGGCAACTCCTTCAGAGAAGATGGCACAAGCGCTTGAAGTTCTAAAAAAACTCCAGGAACAGGGGGTAACTGCCATTCGTTCTGCCGACTTGACGCGGACTCAACGAGAGCGACTCGTTGCCAACGGCTTTCTTACGGAAGTCATGAAGGGTTGGTACATTCCCTCCCGACCAGATTCGTCCGTAGGTGACAGTACAGCTTGGTATGCCTCATTTTGGGGCTTCTGCAAGGCTTATCTGCACCACCGTTTTGGCGTTGATTGGTGTTTGTCGCCTGAGCAGTCCCTTTCCCTACATGCGGGCAATCACACTGTCCCAATCCAACTGCTGATTCGCGCTCCTAAAGCTCGTAATAAGGTTACCGCGTTGCCTCATGGCACTTCTTTGTTGGACGTGCGCTCCGCTATGCCAGAGGCTCAGGCAATCGAAGAGAAAGAAGGACTACGCGTCTACTCGGTTCCAACTGCACTCATTTCCTGTGCGCCCGGGTTCTACCGTACGAATCCGACTGATGCCCGCGCAGCACTTTCCACGATCCGTGATGCTTCAGAGCTTCTCCCCTCTCTTCTGGAGGGTGGACACAGCACCATCGCTGGTCGACTGGCTGGCGGTATGCGCAATCTCGGCCGCAACCGAATCGCCGATGACATGCTGAAAGCTATGCGTTCTGCTGGTTATGATGTTCGCGAAAGCGACCCGTTTGATACCACCATGGTCAATGTTCTGTCAGCCCGGGAGACATCACCGTATGTTAATCGCATTCGATTGATGTGGCAGCAGATGAGAGGAACAGTCATTGAGCTGTTTCCCCGCTCACCGGGCCAACTGATAGCTGTTGACGACTACTTGAAAAGTGTTGAAGAGATTTATGCCACCGATGCGTACCACTCTCTCTCGATTGAAGGGTATCGTGTAAGTCCTGAGCTGATCAACAGGGTGCGTGGTGGAGAATGGAACCCGTCTGCCGATGATGCTGACCGTGAACAGTGTGATGCACTTGCCGCGCGTGGCTACTGGCAGGTATATCAGGTTGTCCGTGAGAGCGTTCGCAAGGTACTGCGCGGTGGGAATCCGGGTGATGTCGTTGACGAGGATCACGGTGTCTGGTATCGCGAGATGTTGGCGCCAAGCGTGGTTGCTGCGCTACTGCGCCCTACCGACCTTGCCGGATATCGCAACGACCAAGTCTACCTTAGTGGGTCAATGCACGTCCCTCCAGGCCGAGAAGCAGTACGCGAGCTTATGCCGGAGTTTTTCGACTTGCTGAGAGAAGAGGATGATCCAGCAGTGCGTGTTGTCCTCGGCCATTTTGTGTTCGTGTACATCCACCCGTATATGGATGGCAATGGCCGCATAGGTCGTTTCATGATGAACTTGATGCTCGCTGCCGGCGGTTATTCGTGGATCGTGGTGCCCGTTGAAGAGCGCAACACATATATGGAGGCACTAGAGGCCGCCAGTGTGCGGCAGGATATTGCCCCGTTTACCGCCTTCCTTGCTGGCCTGGTTTTACAGCGACTGGAAGGCGTCAAGAACTTCACACCACCAGTAAAATAGACCTCTGTGCATCACAACACATTGTTGAAACCTCCTGAGTATGACCGAGTATTAAACCCACTATAATTGTCATTCTTAATAGATAGCAACTTATGTGTTGACTAACTGAAGCAAGGCAACTAAAGTGTTTCCTGTGTCCAGAAAGGCAACACAGGAGCCTACAATGACAGACTCTCTACTTCAGCAGCTCAAAAAAAGACGCTTAATGCTGGGAATTAAGCAAAACGACATGATGATGCGCATCGGCGTATCCCGTCAGCAATACCAACGTTTGGAGTC
>JAUUYL010000127.1 GCA_030590485.1 Lentisphaerota bacterium
GATTTTTTTCACCGGAAGTTTCCAATTCTTCTAGGAAGACCTGCATGCGGTCAAGACAGGCTTCATATAGCGTCTCCAGAACATTGAGAGCGGCAAATAGAAAGGCCCCGGAGCCACATGTGGGATCCAGGACAGTTACCCTTTCAATAGCCCGGTAAAAGGCGCGCAAAAGTTCCGGACCCTCGCAATTTTCAATAACGTCCTGAGCAAATTGGCGGATATTGAGATTATAGGTGATAAAGTCGTTAATGGACCGAATTTCACCGTCAACCAACTTGCCCCAGACTTCTTCATACCGTTGTCTTCGGGCAACCGACTCACGCCATATTTCAGTTAGAAGGGCATATTCGTCTTGAGCCGGCTTGTTCCATTCAGTACGTCTTGATACATCTGTTACACCCTCGGCAATCTCTGACGGTAATGGCAAGTCGGTTCCCTTTTTTACCACGTCATATATGTACCGATCGGGATCTTGCTGAAGCAGCCGCCATACTGACTGGTCTCCTTCAAATGCGATCTTGCACTTCTTTGTGGCAGCATCGAACAAATATGGGATTATGGTATTCTTGCTGATGTACTCGGTGATGTCTTCCTTGGTATAATATGCGCCCATCTGCTTCTGGTTTATGTACTTTTCAAAGATATAACCCAGGACATCGGGATTGATTTCGTCGTCAGCACGTAGAGGGCGCTCGTCCAGGTGCCAGTGATACTGTTCAAAGAAATCGAAAAGACATTCAAAGGCTTCGTCTGCAATTTGTATTTCTTTGCCATGCAATTCTTCAATCTGATGAAGGAGAAACAGACCGCCGTTTAAGTAAGGTACCCTGCCTATTAGCAGATTGGTGGCCTCGGATCTTTCTGATTCCTTTTCTGCAAAGCCTTTAAAGAAAAGTGTGCAGAGAAAACCCTTGTAGTAGCGATCTGCGCCACGCTCTTTGCTCTGGTTCAGTCTGTTTCGCAAATAATCTATATCATTGTCCAGAAAACCCTTCTTTTGAATGAAGTAGATAAACATAAGGCGGTTCAGCATCACCGATGCGTACCACCGTTGCAATTCCTCGCCCGGAATGCCTTTCAGGAATTTCAAAAAGGCCCCGTGTTCACTTTTGAAACGGTCATAGAAACGTTTTGTAATGCGCTCGACATCGAATGCCGCACGGGTACGGCTTGTTACATCAACAATTGAGAGATCCTCTTCCTCCTCAAGGGTGAAAACCAAAGATCTAAGCTTTTGAATCAGTGCCTCCCCTGATTGCTCATGGTGATATGTATGCTCACGACACGCTTCAGGCCTGCCGGATTCGCGTTTCACCCATTGCCAGGTCTGGACAGCTCCGGCCTTGTCAATATAAATAATGAGATGTTCCCGAACGAACTTGGCAACCTGTCGCTCTACCTTGCGTCTCGTTGCATAATCAGGAAAGTGACCGTCACCGGATGCTGAACAGGAAAAAACAGCCAAACCTCTCTTTTCAGCCACAGGCGACAAAGTGTAGGTCTGGCCATCAACCGAAACTTCATGCGGGGTTTCATATCGTTCCCAACCAAGCTCATTTACAAAGAGAGAATCGAAGTTATAGGACCTGAGACAGTCTCTGACTTGCGCGATATTCAGAGGCATCTGTTATTCTTGCTCCTTTTGGGCAGCCATCCCCATTGAACATATGATTCGAGGCTCATAAGTCCGTTCTTCCTCATGGATGATGCATAAACGATCCTCATCCCATAGAGCAACAACCAGTTGGGCCAGATTTTTATCTGAGATGCCACTCCGTAGTTGGCGATTTAAGGTATCAATAGCTGATTGGCGGAGTGGGTAACGATAGATGCCGTCAATGGCCTTGAGGAGTTTTTTGGATTCAAACAGGGTCCCTTTCAGCTCCTCGGCATGGCGCTTAAGTCTCTCATAGGTCCGGAAGCGCGCACCGGATGGCCGTCCCAACTGCCCCCCGATGGTTCTTTCTTCTTCGAGAATGACTTTGACGGCCTTTTCTACAAGCTCGTGATGCCTTTCCAGTCGCGGCAGCGCCTGAGTATCCGGATCACATTTTGCGGTCTTGAGGATAGCAAACTGAGATTCGGTCACCATACTGCCGTTTTCGTCCAGCCAGGCTAGTGCATCGGTCCCCTCAGCGGTGCGGAGATACGCTAGCACACCTTGCTCTTCTTCGTTCAGCAGTGGCCTTGTAGCGTAAACTACAGGAGGCAAATCCGTGATGATTTTCTTGAGTTTTGGGTTATCCGTAATGGCATTTTTCCAAATCTGGTATGCGTAAGAAGCCAAATCAACCTCTGCATCAGCATCTCCATCAAGAATGCCGGCCTTTTCAGTATAGAGGTCTTTTATGCCTTGATCATCAGCGTCATCTTCAAAAAAGGCTTCATCTGTTCCCACAACTTCTGCATTTTCTGCTAAGCGCACGCGTACCCGTCGGCGAAGGCGAATTATACGCTCGACGCCGTCGGCAGGTAGAAACGAGTGACACAGTATCTGCTCTGCCATCTGTCCTATGCGGTCCACACGCCCTGCGCGCTGAATGAGTCGTATAATTGCCCAGGGGAGATCGTAGTTGACGACGATAGAGCAGTCTTGCAGGTTTTGCCCCTCGCTGAGGACATCAGTGGAAATAAGGACTCGCAGCTCACTCCGTTGATTTGCATATTCGTGCTTGTCATTGCTCACGGGGCTGAAGCGCCAGGCAAGGGAAGTAGGGTCGGGAGAGTCGCCTGTAACACCAGCCATGTTTTTTGATATTCCACGTTCCTTCAGTTGTGACTCCAGATACCTGACAGTGTCAGCGAACTGGGTAAAAACAAGAACCTTTTCCTCCGGATGTGTTCTCGTCAGCAAATCCGTAAGCGCAGCCAGTTTTGAATCCTTGGCAGGAACCCATTCACCGCATTTTTGCAGTACAGTGAGGAGGGCCTGCGCGTCATTATGTAAATCCTTAAACAGTGATTTGACAAAAAGAGAAGGACGCAGCCATTTGAACCGGCGTTTATATGGTCCTGCATATTCAGTATAGACATCTGCGGCACGCCGCCTGAAGTCGTCTTCGCTCATGAGACACGTCGTTTCGTCTCTAATGGATTGGCCATCGTCGTCGTTATCAAATATGTTTGAAATAACTCCGACAGCGTCAGCATCCTCATCATATAACCGTGCATCCAACATTTCTGCGTCTTGGGTCCCAAGGGGAAGCGGCAAATCGTTTTCAATGGCGTGATGGTAGATGAAATTGCGGAGGATATGTCGCTCTATTGATTTCACAAAGGCCAGTCCGCTGCTTTCCAGCCGCTTAAAGAGGTTCGTACGGCAAAAGCCCATCAGTCTCTTACC